>JBDIAM010000005.1:0-32279 GCA_039812445.1 Piscicoccus intestinalis
CCGTCTGGGCGGGGGACCGTCTGGGCGGGCGGGCCTGTTGCGCTGCGGTCAGCTCCACGGCACGGTGCGCGGTCCGGCGCCCCAGGCGCCGCGGTACCACTCGGACTCCCGGGCCCAGGCCAGCAGCGACGCGGCCGCCGGCTCGGGCAGCGCCTGGGCGTTGCTCGTCGACGCGTCGGCGGCGAAGGCCCGCACGTGGGTGTCGGTCAGCGCCGTGAGCACCCGGCGCGCCAGGGCCTCCGCGTCGGCGGGAGTGGCGACGGGGGCGCCGAGGTCGTAGCCGGGCGGCGCGGCGGGGGCGCGGTCCCCGGCCTGCTGCTCGAGAAACTGCCGCTGCCGCTGCACCGCGGCCAGGCTGTCCCGCGCCACTCGCGCCCGGGGCGAGCCCGCGACAACGACCCTGGCCGCCGCGACCTCCAGCCCGTAGACCACCTGGCGAACGGTGCCCACCACCTCGACGGCCTGCTCCACCGACGCCGCCGCAGTCCGCCGCGGCGCGCCGAGGGCCCGGGCGCCGAGGAGCCGGGCCGCCTGCGCCCGCGTGACGTGGCAGGCGCCGAGCAGCGGCCGGTCGATCGCCGGCGCCGCCGCGAGTGTCGCGATGTCGTCCAGGCCCGCCGACTCCGCGGCGAGCAGCCGGCGCCGAGCGGCGTCGGCCGAGGCGGTCGACGTGGGAGCCGGGGGAGTCGGGGTGGGAGTCGACGTGCGAGACCGGGCAGGCATGGACGTCGGCGACGCCGTGGGAGACGGGGTCGACGGGGCCTCGGGCACCGCCTCCGAGACCGCCTCCAGGCGGGCGACGAGCGCGGCCACGTGCTCGGCGTGGATGTCGGCGAGGGCCCGCGCGAGGGCTGGACCGGCGGCGGCGCTCCAGGCGCGGGCGGCCGCCTCCGCCTCCCGGCACCGCGTCACCTCGGCGCGCAGCGCGGCGGCGCCGGGGTAGGGGCGGGCCGACGGCAGCAGCGGCAGCGCGGGGGCGGAGCGTTCCAGGCGCAGCCCGCACCCCGACAGCCCGGCCAGCCCGGAGCCGGTGACCGCCGTCAGCGACGCGACCCCGAGCCAGCGACCGGCCGAGTCCAGCAGCTCACGGCGCGACACCACCGCCCCCGCCGCGCCCAGCGCTTGCCGGCGCGACACCACCGCCCCGGCCGTGCGCCGCGCCTCGCGGCGCGACACCGCCGCCCCGGTGGAGCCCCGCGGGCCACCCGGAACGGCGGCGGAAATGTCACTGTGCGAGAGGGATTCGCCGACGGGCCCGGGCTCTGGTGAGATCGGGGACGAGGCCATGACCCGATGATGACCGATGCCCGCGGGCATCCGGTTCAGGTGCCGCCCGGTGGGTTGCGGGCGCGGTGCCAGTGCTCGGGAGCGCCCCGGCAGGCCGCGCCCGACCAACGCGGCTCGGCGGGGCGCCCGGCTCCCGCACGCTGGCGGCGCCGGGTGAGCCTCTGGTTACAGTGGTCGCCGAGTCCACCCGGGCTTGCGCCGCACGCGTGGGGCGCACAACGACAGACGGCAGATGAATACGGCGGCCGCAAGGGGCGTCGACAGGAGGCGGGTCGATGAGCGAGCGGACGCTCCAGCAGCAGGTGCTGCAGGAGGCGCAGGAGGCGGTGGCGCCGCTGCGCCTCGTGGTGGACGACCTCGTCGTCCAACGCGCCGGCAAGCGTCGGCTGGTGCGCATCGCCGTCGACGACGACCTGTCGGCCCTCGACCCCGGCGACGAGACCACCCCCGTGGAGCCGGTGGCGCTCGACACCGTCGCCGACGCGACCCGGCTCATCGACGCCGCCCTGGAGTCCTCGGACGCGATGGGTCCGGCGCCCTACGTGCTGGAGGTGACGTCGCCGGGGCTGTCGCGCCCGTTGACGCAGCCGCGGCACTTCCGGCGCAACGTCGGCCGCCTCATCACCGCGCAGCTGCGCGAGGGCGGGGACGTCACCGGGCGCATCGTCGCCGCCGGCGCCGACGGCGTGCGGCTCAGCGACGTGACGGGTTCCGGGTCGGCGGCGGGTTCCGGCCAGGCCGGGCGCACCGGCTCCGGAAGCGATCCGGGCGGGAACGATCCGGGCGAGCGGTTCGTCGAGTATGCCGCGCTGAGCCGGGCCCAGGTGCAGGTGGAGTTCAACCGGCCGGGCGCACCCGAGAACGACGAGGCTGACGAACTCGACGCCGACACCGATCCGCACAGCGAAGAGCAGGAGGACTGATGGACATCGACCTGGCCGCGCTGCGCGCCCTCGAACGCGAGCGCGACGTACCGCTCGACGTCATCGTGCCCGCGATCGAGCAGGCCCTGCTGCTGGCCTACCAGCGCACCGAGGGCTCCTACCGGCACTCCCGCGTGGAACTCGACCGCAAGACCGGGCACGTCACCGTGTGGGCCCGGGAGGACCCGCAGGTCGCCGACGACGGCACCCGCGGCGAGCCCGGTCCGGAATTCGACGACACCCCCGAGGGTTTCGGTCGGGTGGCGGCCTCGACCGCGCGGCAGGTGATCCTGCAGCGGCTGCGCGACCTCGAGGACGACGCGATCCTCGGCGACTTCAAGGGCCGCGAGGGCGACATCGTCACCGGCGTCATCCAACAGAGCCAGGGCCGCGGTGTGCTCGTCGACTTCGGCACCGTCGAGGGCCTGCTGCCCACCTCCGAGCAGGTGCCGGGGGAGCGGTACGCGCACGGCGAGCGGCTGCGCTGTTACGTCGTGTCGGTCAAGCGCGGCCCGTCCGGCCCGCAGATCGGGCTCTCGCGCACGCACCCCAACCTCGTGCGCAAGCTGTTCGCCCTCGAGGTGCCCGAGATCGCCGACGGCACCGTCGAGATCGCGGCGCTGGCCCGGGAGGCGGGTCACCGCACGAAGATCGCCGTGCACTCCACGCTCAAGGACGTCAACGCCAAGGGCGCCTGCATCGGACCGATGGGGCAGCGGGTGCGCGCCGTCATGGCGGAGCTGCGCGGCGAGAAGATCGACATCGTCGACTACTCCAGCGACCCCGCGAGCTTCGTCGCCGCCGCCCTGTCGCCCGCCCGGGTCTCCTCGGTCGAGGTCGTCGACGCCACGGCCCGCGCCGCGCGGGTCATCGTGCCCGACTACCAGCTGTCTCTGGCCATCGGCAAGGAGGGTCAGAACGCCCGGCTCGCAGCCAAGCTCACCGGCTGGCGCATCGACATCCGCCCCGACACCGACACCGGCGCCGGCGGTTCTGCCGGTGCCGACGGGCCTGCTGGGGCTGCCGGTGCCGGCGGTGCTGCCGGGTCTGCCCAGAGCCGCGGGGCCGCCGGAGGCGGTGCGCGGGGCCCGGGCGGCGCGGGTGCCACCGGGCCGGCACGCGGTTCCGCTGGTCAGCAAGCGCGCCCGGCGCGGGCCGGTCGTCCCGGTGAAGCGACAGCGGGTGGCACGCATCGGTGACGAGCGCGCTAGAATGGTTCCGACCGTTCGGTCACGGTGAGTGCTGCCCGCGCTCGCGCCTCCCCGGTTCGACGACGTGAACCCCCCGATCCTGCAGGGTTCCTCGACGCCCCCGGTGCGCACGTGTGTGGGCTGCCGCCGCCGTGACGAGCGATCGGCTCTGTTGCGTGTGGTGCTCACCGCGGCGCAGGCCGACATCACCTCCGCCACGCGCGGAGACGGTGCGGCCCGGCTCCGGGTGACACCCGATCCCCGGGGCCGGCTTCCCGGCCGTGGCGCCTGGCTCCACCCGAGCCAGGCGTGCTTCGACCAGGCAGTTCGGCGGCGGGCCTTCGCGCGGGCGTTGCGGGTTTCCGCGGCGCTCGACGTGAGCCCGATCCGGGAGTACCTGGCCGCCTCACCGCAGGCGTGACCGGCGATCGAGACGCACCGACCGAGCACACCGCCGCGACCACACGGGCCGCGTCGGGCACCACGACCGAAAGCAGGTTTGACGTTGATGAGCATCCGATGAGTACTCGGCAATGAGCATCACCCAGCACTGAACACGGTCCGTTCTGCCCAGCACTGCAGTGAGCAGGTCGACTTCGCAGCCCGGACCGTAGACGAGGAGAGAAGTGGCTAAGGTCCGGGTCTACGAGCTCGCGAAGGAGCTCGGAATCGAGAGCAAGACCCTGCTCAACCATCTGAAGAACCAAGGGGAATTCGTCCGCTCGGCCAGCTCGACGATCGAGCCGCCGGTGGTCCGTAAGATCCGCGAGAGCTTCCCCGCCGAACTGGCCGGCAAGTCCGCCGGCGCGGGCGCCACGCCCGCCCCGCCGCGTGCGCGCGGCGCCAAACCGTCCGCGCCCGGGCGTCCCACGCCCGGCCCGTCACCGGCCCGCGGTGGTCGCCCGACCCCGGGTCGTCCCGGCCCGGCTCCGGCCGCTCCGGCCGACCGTTCGGCTCCGTCCTCGGCGCGCCCGACCCCCGGTCCGGCGTCGCCGACCGCGCCCTCGGCGCCCGCAGCGCCGTCAGCGCCGGCCGCGTCGGCAGCGTCGGCAGCGCCGTCGGGCGCTCCCGCTCCGGGTTCGGGGGACCGCTCCGGCGGGTCCGCGGCACCCAAGACGCCCAGGACGCCCAAGCCGGGCAGGCCCGGGCCCGCGAAGCCCGGTCCGGCCCAGCCCGCGGCGCCCGCCGCCCGTCGCTCGGCCCCGACGCCGGGCCCCCGGCCGGGCCCGGCTCCGTCCGGCCGCGGCGGGGCACCGACTCCGGGTCCGACGCCGAGCCCCGCGCCGAGCCCGACTCCGGGTCCCACGCCGGGCCCCCGTCCGGGCCGCGGTGGCGACGGCGACTCCCGCGGGCCGCGTCCGGGTGCTCCGCGCCCGTCGGCGCCGCGCCCCGGCAACAATCCGTTCGCCTCGAGCCAGGGCATGCGCTCGGGTCGTGAGGGCTCGCCGCGTCCGGGCAACAACCCGTTCGCGCAGAGCCAGGGCATGCCGCGTCCGCAGGGTCGCGGCGGCCGCCCGGGTGCCCCCGGGCAGGGTGGTCCCCGCCCCGGTGCGCCGGGTGCGGGTGGTCCGCGTCCGGGTGCGCCGCGCACCGGTGCCCCCGGTGCCGGCGGCCCGCGCCCCGGTGCTCGTGGTCCGGCCGGTCCCGGCGCCCCGCGCGTCGGCGGCGTGCGCCCGAACCCGGGCATGATGCCGAACCAGACGTCGGTGCCTCGCCCCGGTGAGCGCCCGACCCGTCCCGGCGGTCGTCCCGGCGGCGGCGGTGGTGGCGGTTACCGCGGCGGCGGTGGCGGCGGCTTCCGCCCCGGCGGCGGTCGTCCCGGCGGTCCCGGCGGCCGCGGCAACGCCCAGGGCGCGTTCGGTCGCGGTGGCGGCCGGCCGGTGCGCGGACGCAAGTCCAAGCGCGCGAAGCGCCAGGAGTTCGAGCAGATGCAGGCGCCGACGATCGGCGGCGTCTCCGTTCCCCGCGGAGACGGTTCGACGATCGTGCGGGTGCGCCGCGGTGCGTCGCTGACCGACTTCGCCGACAAGATCAACGCGAACCCGGCGAGCCTGGTCACGGTGCTGTTCCACCTCGGTGAGATGGCGACCGCGACGCAGAGCCTCGACGAGGACACGTTCAAGATCCTCGGTGAGGAACTCGGCTACGACATCCAGGTCGTCTCCCCGGAGGACGAGGAGCGCGAGCTGTTCGAGCAGTTCGACATCGACCTCGACCACGGCATCGACGACGAGGAAGACGAAGACCTGGCGCCGCGGCCTCCGGTCGTGACCGTCATGGGTCACGTCGACCACGGTAAGACCCGCCTGCTGGACGCCGTGCGCAACGCCAACGTCATCGCGGGCGAGGCCGGCGGCATCACCCAGCACATCGGTGCCTACCAGGTCACCAAGGAGCACGAGGGGCAGGAGCGCAAGATCACCTTCATCGACACCCCCGGTCACGAGGCGTTCACCGCCATGCGTGCCCGCGGTGCGAAGGTGACCGACATCGCGATCCTCGTCGTGGCCGCCGACGACGGCGTCATGCCGCAGACCATCGAGGCGCTCAACCATGCGCAGGCCGCCGACGTGCCGGTCGTCGTCGCCGTCAACAAGATCGACGTCGACGGGGCGAACCCGGCCAAGGTGCGCCAGCAGCTGACCGAGTACAACCTCATCGCCGAGGAGTACGGCGGCGACACGATGTTCGTCGACGTCTCCGCCAAGCAGGGGCTGCACATCGACGACCTCCTGGAGGCGGTGCTGCTCACCGCCGACGCCGCGCTCGACCTGCGCGCGAACCCCGACAAGGACGCGCTCGGCGTCGCGATCGAGGCCAACCTCGACCGTGGCCGCGGCGCGACCGCGACGGTGCTCGTGCAGGCCGGCACGCTGCACGTCGGCGACGCGATCGTCGCCGGATCCGCACACGGTCGTGTGCGGGCGATGCTCGACGAGGCGGGCAAGAACGTCACGGCGGCCCTGCCGTCGCGTCCGGTGCAGGTGCTCGGTCTGAGCTCGGTGCCCCGGGCGGGTGACACCTTCGTGGTGGCGCCCGACGACCGCACCGCCCGGCAGATCGCCGAGAAGCGCGAGGCGGCCGACCGGCAGGCGAGCCTGGCCAAGGCCCGCAAGCGCATCAGCCTGGAGGACCTCAACGAGGCCCTCGCGGCCGGCAAGGTCGACACCCTCAACCTCATCCTCAAGGGTGACGTGTCGGGTTCGGTCGAGGCCCTGGAGGACGCGCTGCTGCAGATCGACGTGGGCGACGAGGTCGACCTGCGGATCATCGATCGCGGCGTCGGCGCGATCACGTTGAACAACATCAACCTGGCCGCCGCCTCCAACGCGGTGATCATCGGGTTCAACGTGCGCGCCGAGGGGCAGAACGCGGAGGTCGCCGAGCGCGAGGGCGTCGAGATCCGGTACTACTCGGTCATCTACCAGGCGATCGAGGAGATCGAGCAGGCCCTCAAGGGCATGCTCAAGCCGGAGTTCGAGGAGCACGAGCTGGGCACGGCCGAGATCCGCGAGATCTTCCGGTCGAGCAAGTTCGGCAACATCGCCGGTTCGCTCGTGCGCTCCGGGGAGATCCGCCGCGGCGCCCGCGCCCGGATCACCCGCGAGGGCGTCGTCATCGGCGAGAACGTCGAGGTCGCGGGTCTGCGACGGTTCAAGGACGATGTCACCGAGGTCCGCGAGGGCTACGAGTGCGGCATCAACCTGGGCTCGTTCAACGACCTGCAGATCGGCGACGTCATCGCGACGTACGAGATGCGCGAGAAGCCCCGCGCCTGACGCACCACCGGTGGTGCGCACCACCGGGCGCGCACCACCGGGTGCGCCCAACCCCGTGCGCCCCTCGACCCCGAGAACTGCGTGTCGTGGTCGCACCTGCGGTTCATGCCGCAGGTGCGACCGCACAGCGCAGTTCTCAGGGTCGGCGGTGGCGTGCGTAGCCACACGAAAGGCAGACCCCCATGGCCGACCCGGCACGGGCACGCAAGGTCGCGGACCGCATCAAGGTCATCGCGGCCGAAACCATCGAACGCCGCCTCAAGGACGAACGCCTCGGCTTCGTCACGATCACCGACGTGCGCGTTACCGGTGACCTGCAGCAGGCGTCGATCTTCTACACCGTCTTCGGCGACGAGCACGAGCGCGAGCAGACCGCCGCGGCGCTCGCCGACAACAAGGGCCGCATCCGGTCGGCCGTCGGCAAGGGGCTGGGCATCCGGCTCACGCCGTCGCTGGAGTTCATTCCCGACGCGATCCCCGAGGGTGCCGCGCACCTGGAAGACCTGCTCGCGCAGGCCAAGGCGCGCGACGCCCAGCTGGCCCAGGCCGCCGTCGGCGCGCAGTACGCGGGCGAGTCCGACCCGTACCGGCGCGAGGACGAGGCCGAGGACGAGGACGGCCTCGACGGCGACGACGAGGCGCCTCGCGCCTGAGGCGGACGCACCAGTTCCTTCGACAGGCAGCTTCACGCAGGGAGGCGGGGTCATGGCCCGGGCGATCGACCCGACCGTCGGCGACGGCCTCCTCGTCGTCGACAAACCCGCCGGGTGGACGAGTCACCAGGTCGTCGGGGCGTGCCGGCGGCTCGCGGGCACCCGCAAGGTCGGGCACGCGGGCACCCTCGACCCGATGGCGACGGGCGTGCTCGTCGTCGGGGTCAACAAGGGCACCCGGCTGCTGACCTACCTCGTCGGCGCCGACAAGGACTACGAGGCGACGGTCCGGCTCGGGGTCGCGACGACGACCGACGACGCCGAGGGCGTCGCGACGTCCGTGGCGCCGCCCGGTGCCGTCGAGGCGCTGACGACCGATCGGGTAGCGTCGGCCGTGCGGGCCCTCACCGGTGAGATCTCCCAGGTGCCGAGCACGGTCAGCGCCATCAAGATCGACGGCAGACGCTCCTACGCGCGGGCGCGCGCGGGGGAGACGGTCGCCCTCGAGGGGCGGCCGGTGCGGGTGGCGCGCTTCGACGTGACGGCCTCGCGTCGGGGCTTCGCCGTGCCGCCGCAGGAGGAGGCCGACGACCCGTCGGCGATCCATCGGCGCTCGCGGGGTGAGGAGCGCCCCGAGCTTCCGGCGTCCAGCGTGCCCGCCGACCCGGTGCCGGTGCTCGACCTCGACGTGGCGGTGACCGTCTCCTCGGGGACGTACGTGCGGGCGCTGGCCCGCGACCTCGGCGCGGCCCTCGGTGTCGGCGGCCACCTCACCGCGCTGCGCCGCACCCGCGTCGGCGGAATCGGCCTCGACGTCGCGCACACGATGGAGGCCCTGGAGGCGGCCCGCGCGGCCGGGGCCCCGCGCCCGACCGACCCGGCCGGCCTGGCCGCGGGGGTGCCGGGTACGAGCGGACTCCCGCTGGTCGGCCTGGCCGACGCGGCGTGCGCCGCGATGCCGGTGCGGCACCTATCGGCGCAGGAGGCCCACCGGGTGGGCCACGGCGTGCGGATCCCCTCCGAGCGGCCCGGCCGCGCCGAGCCGGTGGCGGCCCTGGGCCCCGACGGCACCCTCGTCGCCGTGCTCGACGAGTCCGCCGCCCGCGTCATGCCCCTGGCCGTCTTCGCCCCGGGCACCTGACAGCCGGGCTGGCCTCGGCCGCCGGCCCCGCCACCGCTCGGACTATCACCACGGCTGCTCCGCCAAGGCGCCACTCACGAATGCCCAGGTCACAGCCTTGTGCCGGTACAAGCGATGCGCGCGGTGATAGTCCGAACGGTGGCGCCCCACCTGCTCCCGACCGAAGCCCGCCCCCCACACACATCTGGCCGAAGGCTGCCCTTTCGGTCGAGGGCTCCGGCTACAGCCCTAGCCCTCGACCGAAAGGGCAGCCTTCGGCCGAGAGAGCAGTCAGCCCAGGGCACGCTCCAGGGTCGTGATGATCTTCGGGCGCAGGTCGGTGGCGGCGATGACCTCGTCGACAGAGCCGACCTCGACGGCGCGGTGGATGGAGTGCACGCGGTCGAACTCGGCTGCGACCTCGCCGAGCTTCTCGCTGCGCACGTCGCGGCGGGTTTCGGCGAGTTGGGCGCCGAGCGTAGGCCGCTCGGACTCCGAGGCGGTGGCCAGCGCCGACTCCAGGTCGCGCACCCGCGCGTCGCGGGACGTGCGGGCGTCGACGTCGCGGCTGAACACGACCGCGGCGGCCGGCGCCCCGCCGATGACCGAGGCGAACGAGCCCTCGACGGCGAGCACCGTCATGTTCTCGTTGAGTGCCTTGGAGAACACGACGAACGCGCCGCCGTGGTACCGGGAGATCACACAGAAGACGATCGGTCCCTCGAAATTGACCACCGCGCGGGCGATCTCGGCCCCGTACTCCAGCTGCAGGTTGCGCATCGACTCCGGTGATCCGTCGAAGCCCGACAGGTTCGCGAGGATGACGACCGGGCGGTTGCCGCTCGCCGCGTTGATCGCGCGGGCCGTCTTCTTCGAGGAGCGCGGGAACAGCGTGCCGGCGGTGTACACGTCCGGTCCGTCGGTCGGCGGGAACCCGGTGCGGGGCACGGCCTGCGATTCGATGCCGATGAGGCACACCGGGAATCCGCCCAGATGCGCGTCGTACACCACGCTCGTCTCCGCGTCGGCCGCGGCCGCCCAGCGCTCCAGCGTCGGGTGATCCTGGTCGGCCACCGCGGCCATCACCGTGCGGATGTCGAACGCCTTCTTGCGGTCCGGGTTCGCGGAGGCCGAGAAGATGTCGCCCACCGTCGCGAAGCCCGAGACCGACGGGTCGTGCGGGAAGACCGTCACGTCGCGGTCCGAGGGGTCGCTCGTCGTCGCCCGGCGCGGGCCGGGCTCGCCCGGCGCCACGTACGTGTGGTCGTAGTGCGCCATGAGGATCCGCAGCGCCCCGGCGATGTCCTTGGCCCAATACTGCGCCTGCCCATTGGGGCCCATCACCCGGTCGTATCCGCCGATGCCGAAGTTGTCCTCGGCGCTGACCCCGCCGGAGAAGTCCAGCGACTGCTTGCCGGTGAGCACCATCGCGCTGTCCGGGGTCATGACGAGGATGCCCTTGCAGTGCATGAGCATCGTCGCCTCGGCGTTCCAGTACGGCTGCGCGCCGACGTTGATGCCGGCGACGACGATGTTGATCTCCCCACTGTTCTGTGTGAAGTCGACGATCCGGCGCAGCGCCTTGGCGACCCAGTCCATGTTCTCGGTCCCGGACCGCATAGAGATCCGTGCACCCGCGGACAGCGTGAACCACTCCACCGGCACGCCCAGCTCCTCGGCGAGGTCGATCGCCGCGATGATCCGCGCGCACTCGGCCTCCCCGAGCGACCCGAGCGACTTCAGCGGGTCGCCACACAGCAGCACCCGCTGCACGCCCTGCGGGTGCCGCCGCGTCGGGGTGGTGATGAGTCCGACGATGATCCCGGCGCTGTTGCGCCCGTACGGCCGGTCCACCGGCACGAGGGAGCCCGACTCGTCGAGGTCGTACTCGACCGCCGTGCCGCCGCGCCCCGCGATGAGTCCGTGCAGCTCGTAGGGGTACACGAGGCCCCGGCGGCGGGCCGTGACGACCTTGCCGCGGTAGTCGTCCAGCGGCTGCACCCGCTCGGTGGGCGGCGCGCCGAGGGAGCTGACGACACCGGCTCCCTGCTGGTAGGAGAAGCGCGCGGCGATCGGCACGACGCCGTCGGGCAGCGCGACCCGGCCCTCGACGATGACCTCCTCGACGCCGGCGTTGAACGTCATCGGCGCCAGCCGGTCCTTGAGCGCGGTCAGCTGGTCGAGGTCGGCGTCGATGACCGGCCAGATCGTCACCCACAGGTAGTTGAGGTCGAGCCGCGCGGTGCCGGCGAGGTCGGCGCGGGCGCGGCGCATGGCGTCGAGGCAGTTGGCGATGGCCAGCTCCACGTGGGGGAGCCCGGCGACCCGGCCGGCCTCGTCGTGCACGATCGACAGCTGCCGGATCTGCGCGAGCGCGACGAGCCGCTGGTCGGCCTCGTTGTCGGGGGCGATGCAGTGGTACAGCATGACGTCCTCGGGCGCCGCGAGGCGGGTGACGTCGAACTCGCTGAGCCGCCACAGCCCCAGGCGCCGCCCGACCATCGGGTGCACGCCGCGCACGAGGGTGTCCTCGACCATGCGGGACCGCGTGCCGTCGGACTGCGGCCGGAACGTGAAGTACGCGACCGGCCGCCCGGAGCCGGGGCAGACCGCGACGGCGACCCGCCGCACCCCGCGTTCCGCGGCGAACAGGTCGAGCGTGGCGAGCCGGCGGGCCAGGGCGGCGGAGGCGGCCTCGGGGGAGTCGGGCATGCCGGCCCACGCGAGGTAGAGGTCCACGACCCCCTGATGCCCCTGCGGCGCCCGCCCGAGATGACGGCGCAGCGCCGCGACGAGATCGCTGTCGGGCCGCAGCTCTTCGACGCGCCCGATCGTCGAGACGAGATGCCGGGGCTGGGCGTCGAGCTCGTAGTCGGCCACCGCGAACGGGCGGCCCTCGTCGCTCTCCTCGACGACCTCGCTGAGCAGGTACTCGCGGTAGTGCCGCTTGATGAGGATGCCGAGCATCGGTTCGTCGGCGGGCAGCGCTCCGCCCTCGATGCGTTCGGCGAGAAAGCGCACGATCTGCTCGGGAATCGCGGCGAGCCGGTCGATCCGGGCGTCGCGCTGCGGGCCGGCCGGGGTGCCGGAGGTCTGCACGAGCTGCTCGCGCACGCTTTCGAGCACCTGGGTGCGTTCGGCGTCGACGAGCGGCTGGTCGAACCACCGGAACCGGATGCTGCGGGCCAGGTCGCCGATGACCGGGTAGCGCAGCTGGGTGGCGCGCACGAGCCGCTCGAGCACCTCCCGGGCGGCGACGTCGCCGACCGGGTCGGTGAGCCAGCGCTGCAGCAGCCCGGTGACGAGTTGCACGTCGGGCCCCGGCCGCTGCTGGGCGAGGAACAGCCGGAAGACGGCCTGCTCGAGGTCGGGGGTGCGCTCCAGATCGGTGACGCCGTAGCGGCGCAGCACGCGCACGAGCCGGTCGCGGAAGACCTGCGGCAGCGCGCCGCGGTCGGGGTCGAGGCTCTGCAGGTAGGTGTGCAGGTGCTCTCGGGAGCTGTGCACCCGGTTCTCCAGGCCCAGGTCGTCGTCGGCGGGGCGGTTGCGACCCAGTTCGGTGATGTCGACGAACGTCTCCAGCAGCCCGATTTCCTCGCGCAGCGGGTCGGCGTCGCGCCCGCCGCGGGCGATGAGCTCGTCGCGTTCGCGCAGGTACGTCGACACCAGGCCGCGCCCGCCGTCGACCGGATCGACGTCGTAGCCGAGCAGCATGGCGGTCAGGTCGCGGCGATGCGCCTTCGCGCGGGCCTGCGGTCCGACGGCCGCGGCGCCGACCGGCAGGTCGAGGTCGACGTCGGCTCCGGTCGGTTCCGAATCGGCAAGATCGCCAGCGGCTTCGAGCCGGACCAGCGGCGCGCCGGTGGCGACCTGGCTGCCGACGGAGACGAGCAGCTCCTTGACGCGCGCGCCGAAGGGGGCCGGCAGCACCGTCTCCATCTTCATCGACTCGAGCACGAGTACCGGTGCGCCGGAGGCGATCTCACTGCCGACCGGAGCCGGGGTGGCGACCACGAGCGCCGGCGCCGGGGAGCGCAGCACGCCGCCCTCGTCGCGGCTGACGCGATGTGTGACGCCGTCGACCTCGACGAGCTGGGTGGGCCCGTGGGAGGCGGTGACGAGCCGGTGGGTGCGGCAGCCGACCCGCAGGCGGGCCTTGTAGGCGTCGATGCGGTCGAGCTTGGCTTCGACGCGCACGGGCTCGGCGTCGCCGGCGGCCACGGCGACCTTGAACCGCTGCGGGCCGGTGCGCAGCACGGTGACCCGATAGGCGTTGCCGCGCAGGGTGAGGTCGACGGCCCGACCGGAGTCGTGCTGCACCTGGGGGCGCCCGCCGCGGGCGGTGCTCAGCAGGCGCTGGCGTTCCAGGGCCTCCTGCGCCTCGTAGGCCTCGATGCCGGCGGCGACCAGGGCGACGCCCGAATGCCGGTGCGAGACGAGCCGGCCCGCGGCGCGGACCCGGTCGATCCAGCCGGTGTCGGCGGCGCCGGAGACGACCTCGGGCGCGTCGAGCAGGTCGAGCACGAAGCTCTTGTTCGTCGAGCCGCCGTCGATGACGACGGTCGTCTCGGTGAGCGCCCGCCGGAGCCGGGCCAGGGCCTCGTCGCGGTCGGCGCCGTAGGCGATGATCTTGGCGATCATCGAGTCGAAGTCGGCGGGGATCTCGTCGCCCTCGCCGACGCCGGTGTCGACGCGGATGCCCGGGCCCGAGGGCAGGTCGAGCAGTGCGATGCGGCCGGGCGCGGGGGCGAAGTCGCGGTCGGCGTCCTCGGCGTTGAGTCGGGCCTCGACGGCGTGCCCGACCTCGCGCGGCCGTTCGCCGGTCAGGCGCCCGCCGGCGGCGACGTGCAGCTGCAGCTTGACGAGGTCGGTGTCGGTCGTGACCTCGGTGATCGGGTGCTCGACCTGCAACCGCGTGTTGACCTCGAGGAACGCGAACGCCTCGGCCTTGGGGTCGAAGAGGAACTCGACGGTGCCGGCTCCGGCGTAGTCGACGGCGATCGCGAGGCGTTCGGCGCTGGCCTTGAGCTCGCGGGCCTGGTCGGAGGTCATGACCGGCGAGGCCGACTCTTCGATGACCTTCTGGTTGCGCCGCTGCACCGAGCAGTCGCGCACGCCGATGGCCCAGGCACTGCCCTGCCCGTCGGCGATGACCTGCACCTCGACGTGCCGGGCGCCGGTGACGAGCTTCTCGAGGAAGACGACGCCGGAGCCGAACGCGCGCTCCGCCTCGTCGCGGGTGCGCTCGTAGGCGTCGGCGAGCTCGGCGTCGGAGGTGACCTTGCGGATGCCGCGGCCGCCGCCGCCCGCGGTCGCCTTGAGCATGAGCGGGTAGCCGATGCGGCCCGCGGCCTGCGTCGCCTCCGCCAGGGTGTCGACGCCGCCACCGCTCCACGGCGCGACCGGCACCCCGACGCTCTCAGCGATGAGCTTGGAGCCGATCTTGTCGCCGAGCTTGCGCATCGCCTCCGGGCTCGGGCCGATGAACGTCACGCCGAGGTCGGCGCACAGCTGCGCGAAGTCCGCGTCCTCGGCGACGAATCCCCAACCGACCCAAGCAGCGTCGGCGCCGGTCTCGCGCAGCGCCCGGGCCAGCACGGTGTGGTCGAGGTAGGGGCGGTTCGAGGCCGGTCCGAGGTCGTAGGCGCGATCGGCCTCCCGCACGAACATCGCCTTGCGCTCGCCCTCGGTGTGCAGCGCGATCGTCTCGATGCGCGGCGCGCCCGGACCGGCCTGGGCGTTGAGGTCGCGCACCGCGTGGATGAGGCGCATGGCGGCCTCGCCGCGATTGACGATGGCGATGCGCGAGAACATGTGCTGTCGACCCTCCGAGATGACCCAGGACCCGGGTCGCCGACCGTGCCGCGGCGGTGACCCGAACGGGCGCCCAACTACAGACGCCAGGGTGCAGCCTGCCACCTTCTGGGTGGCGAACCCGAATTCCCCGGGTGCTCGCGGCGGGTCGCCGGGGTTACTCGTCGGTTGGGTCGAGGGCGGTGCTCACCGGCCGGGTGACACCTCGTCATCGGGACCAGCGCCGGGCACGGTGCCGGGCACACGAGCGGCGCGGGAGGCGAGGGAGGCGAGCGCGCAGGAGGTGACGCGCGAGCCGCGGGAGTCGGCGCGGTTGGTCAGCACGATCGGCACGCGGGCGCCGAGCACGAGACCGCCGCTGCGGGCGTCGCCGAGGTATTCCAGCTGCTTGACGAGCATCGTGCCGCTCTCCATGTCGGGCACGACGAGTACGTCGGCTTGGCCGGCGACCGGGGAGTCGAGGCCGTGTACGCGGGCGGCGACCGGGGAGACGGCGTTGTCGAATCCCAGTGGGCCGTCGAGCAGCCCACCGACGATCTGGCCGCGGTCGGCCATCTTGCACAGGGCCGCGGCGTCGATCGTCGCGCGCATGCGGGGGTTGACCGCCTCCATCGCCGCGAGGATCGCGACCCGCGGCGTGCGCACCCCGATGATCTGGGCCAGGTCGATCGCGTTGCGCACGATGTCGGCCTTGACCTCCAGGCTCGGCGCGATGTTCACCGCGGCGTCGGTGATGAGGAACGGCCTGGGGTAACTGGGGGTCTGCAGCAGGAAGCAGTGGCTCATGCGGCGCGCGGTGCGCAGCCCCGGCTGTTCGAGGATGCTGCTCATCAGTTCGTCCGCCGGCTGGCTGCCCTGCACGAGCGCGGCCACCGCACCGGACGCGGCCAGGCGCGCGGCCTGAGCGGCGGCGGCGTGGCTGTGCGGCACGTCGATGATCTCCAGCCCCTCGAGGTCGAGCCCCGCCTCCTGCGCGATCGCGTCGAGCTTGTGTCGGGGAGCCAGCACAACGGGGGTGAGCAGACGCAGGTCGCGGGCCGCGATCATCGCGTCGAGGGAGGCGGTGTCGCACGGGTGCACGATGGCGGCCCGCACCGGCTCCGATGCCGTGGCGGCCTGCGCGGCCTGGGCGAGCAGCTTCTGCACGCCGTGCTCACCGTCGGGTTCGAGGCGCACCTGCGGCAGCGTCGTGCGGGGCAGCTCGATGCGTTCGGTGGGGGCGAGCACGAGCGCCTCCCCGTCGATGACCGCGGTGCCGTCCTGGCGGGTGGCGGTGCAGTCGAGCCGCACGCGGTGGGTCTGTTCGTCCTTCTCCCGCACGGTGACTCGCACCTCGAGGGTGTCGCCGATGCGTACCGGCGCGCGGAAGTTCAGCGTCTGCCCGAGATAGATGGTGCCCGGCCCCGGCAGCCGCGTGCCCAGCACCGCCGAGATGAGCGCCGCACCCCACATGCCGTGCGCGACGACGCCGTGGAAACGGGTGGAGGCGGCGAACTCGGGATCGAGGTGCGCGGGGTTGACGTCGCCGGATTCGATGGCGAACAGCTGGATGTCCTGCGGGGTGAGCGTGCGCTCCAGTCCTGCGGATTCACCGACCGTCAGCTCCGTGAACATGCGGTTGCGCAGCACCGCGAGGTCGTCGCGGGGAGCACGGGTCTGCGAGGAGTGGACGTTCGGGGGCGCCGCCGGGCCGGTCACGCCTCCCAGCATGCACCCGCAGCGGCGACCGGCGTGGACGTTCCGGCGGGCTCGTTCCGGCCGGTCGCGGACCCGTCCCCGGGTCGCCGGAGCCGCTGCGATCCGGCGCGCTCGCGGCGGTGTGACCTGGACGTATCGTGGCGGCGTGAACCAGGACGAGATCGACGACTTCTGGACCGACGCGAAGGTGCGCGCCGCGCTCAACCCCGCGAGCGCCTACACCGGGCCCAACCCCGCCGACTCCGTGCCGCCGCCGGCGTGGTCGTTCGGGGCCACCCCGCAGGAGGCCGACGAGCTGCTCGCGCTCGTTCTCGACGGCACGAAGACAGCCACCGCCTCCGCGCTGTGGGACTACGACTCGGGTGAACGCGATGACGAACTCGAGGACCCACTCGACGAACTCGACGACGACAACGGCGACGACGTCGGCGAGGACGACGGCCTGCCGGGCAGCGGCGACCTGTCGATCGTGCTCGACGGTGCGGGCCACCCCCGGGCGCTCATCCGCACGACCGACGTGCGGGTCGTGCCGTTCGACGAGGTCGACGACGAGCACGCCCGCGCCGAGGGCGAAGGCGACCGGAGCCTGGCCCACTGGCGCGCCATGCACGAGCGGTTCTTTCGCGAGCACGCCGACCACGACAGGCAGTTCAGCCCCACGATGCCGGTGGTGCTGGAGCGGTTCGAGGTGCTCGTGCCGGTCGAGCTGCGGCCCGATCAGCCGCGCTTCTTCGGGCGAGGCTGACATGACCTCCATGAGCGGCACAGAGCCGGGCACAGAGCCAGACATGGAGCCGGGCACGATGCGGGCGGTCGTCTACGACGCCTACGAGCAGCTGCCGACGGTGCGGGAGGTGCCGGCGCCACGGGCTCCGGACGGGGGAGTCGTGCTCGACGTGGCGGCCACCGGCGTGTGTCGCTCGGACTGGCACGCGTGGATGGGTCATGATCCGGTCGCGCTGCCGCACGTGCCGGGCCACGAACTCGTCGGCACGATCGCGGCCGTCGGCGCCGGAGTGCGGAACTGGCGGGTGGGCGACCGGGTCACGACGCCGTTCGTGTGCGGCTGCGGGGTGTGTGAGACCTGCCGTGCGGGCGACCCTCAGGTGTGCCCCGACCAGACGCAGCCGGGCTTCACCGGCTGGGGATCGTTCGCGCAACAGGTGGCGGTGCGGGCCGCGGACGCCAACCTCGTCGCGGTGCCGGCGACGATCGGCGACGTCGAGGCGGCGGCGCTCGGCTGCCGTTTCGCCACGGCCTACCGCGCGGTGACCGGGCACGGCGGGCTGCGGGCTGGCCGGTGGCTCGCCGTCTACGGAGCCGGTGGGGTCGGGTTGTCGGCGCTGCTCATCGGGCTCGCCCTGGGCGCACGGGTCGTCGTCGTCGACGTCGCGGAGCCGGCGCTGGAACTGGCCGCGCGGCTCGGGGCGACCGGCGTCGTGCGCAGCGCGCCCGGCGAACCGGCCGAGGAGATCGCGCAGCGCGTGCGGGAGGCCAGCGACGGAGGGGCGCACGTCGGCGTCGAGGCCATCGGCCGGCCCGAGGCCGCCGTCGCCTCGCTGCTCTGCCTGCGTCGCCGCGGCCGGCACGTGCAGGCTGGTCTGTTGCTCGGGCGCGACGCGACGCCGCCGTTCCCCATGGACCGCGTCGTCGCGCATGAGCTGAGCATCCACGGCACCCACGGGCTCGCCGCCGCCGACTATCCCGCGATGCTCGACCTCGTCGCCGCGCGGATCGACCTGTCGGCGCTGGTGGGACGCGTGATCTCGCTGCAGGACGCGCCCGCGGCGCTCGCCGCGATGGGCCGGCCCGCGACCGGCTCCGGGATGACCGTGGTGCGGCTGTCGAACGGCTGAGGCGCCGGGGGTGGAGACGGGTCCCGCCGCCGGCCTCGGCCGCCCCCACCGACCGGACACCACTCGCCGCCGCGGGACCCGTACGTCGACCGGACACCGGCCAGACGACCGGATACCTGCGATCGGCGGTGTCCGGCGGCCGATCCGGTGTCTCGCCATCCGGGGGGTGTCCCGTTCGGTCGGGCTCCCGGCCGACGGACGGCGCGGGCAGGCTCGGGGCGCCGGTGGTGTCCCAGCGGACTGAAGGCCTGCCCCCCGGCCTCGCTACAGTGGCCGCGTGCAGCGTTGGAACGACGTCACCCAGATCCCCGCGGACCTCGGGCCGACGGTGGTGACCCTCGGCAACTTCGACGGCGTCCACCGCGGCCACCGGGCCGTGCTTTCCGAGGTGCTCACCCGGGCGGCGAACGAGCTGACGTCGGTGGCGGTGACGTTCGACCCGCACCCGGTCGCGGTGCTCCACCCCGAGCGCGCCCCCGGGCAGATCACCTCCCTGGACCACCGGCTCAGCCTCCTTGAGGACGCCGGTGTCGACGCCGTGCTCGTCATGGAATTCACCCGGGAGTTCGCCCAACTGACGCCCGAGGAGTTCGTGCGGCAGACCTTCGTCGACGCGCTGCACGCCCGCGTCGTCGTCGTCGGGCGCGACACCCGCTTCGGGGTGCGCAACTCCGGCGACATCTCCACGCTGCTGGAGCTCGGCATGCGGTACGGCTTCGAGGTCGTCACCGTCTCCGAGATGGGCGGGGAGGCGCAGGACAGCCGGTGGTCGTCGACGCAGGTGCGCGACCTGCTCGCCGAGGGCGACGTGCGCCGCGCGGCGGCCGTGCTCGGGCGCCCGCACCGGGTCTCCGGAGTGGTCGTGCACGGTGACCACCGCGGTCGTGAACTCGGCTACCCCACAGCCAATCTCGAAGAGGCCTGCGCGGGATTGGTGCCCGCCGACGGGGTGTACGCGGGGTGGCTCGGGCGCCCCGACCGCCCCGCCAGCGACCCCGACTCCACGCTGCCCGCGGCGATCTCGATCGGCACCAACCCCACGTTCGACGGCACCTCGCGCCGCGTCGAGGCCTACGTGCTCGACCGCACCGACCTCGACCTCTACGGGGAGTCGGTGACCGTCGAGTTCATCGAGCGGCTGCGGCCCACGCTGCGGTTCGACTCCATCGACGAGCTGCTCGAGCAGATGGCCGACGACGTGCGCCGGTGCCGCGAGGTGCTGTCCACGATCGTGCCGATCCAGTAAGTGACCCCCGAGGCGCTGCCCGTCGGCAGGCACCCCGGCCGCAGCAGACGCACGAGGTATGCGTGCAAAAGCCCCGATTGCGAAGGTTTCGGAATCTCGGCATCATGTGGCTCGCACATCAGAGCTCCCATCATGTGAGACCACGCATGCCGCCAGGCGGACTGCAGCGCTGTCACGAGTCGCGTCGCGGCCTCCGCCGACAAGGAAAGGTCACGTGCGATGCCCGCTTCCGACGCACCCCCGCCCACATCGTCGACGACGCGCGACGGGGGCCCACCGGGTTCATCGGGCCCGTCGGCCTCCGGCTTCTCGGTGATCCTCAAACCTGTGTTCATCCCGGCGTCGCTGGCGATCATCGGGCTGCTGGCGTTCACGATCATCGCCAGCCGCGCCGCGGGCGACGAGCTCGACGAGCTGACGACCCGCGTCAACCAGGCGATCACCGACGGCGTCGGCTGGTGGTACGTCATCGCCGTCAACATCTTTCTCGTGTTCTGCCTCTACTGCGCGGTCTCGCGGATCGGGCGGATCCGGCTCGGGCGCGACGACGAGCGGCCCGAATTCAGCATGATCTCGTGGTTCCTCATGCTGTTCAGCGCCGGCATGGGCATCGGGCTGGTGTTCTTCGGCGTCGCCGAGCCGCTGTCGCACTACGTCATCCCGCCGGAGGCCTTCGGTAACGAGGCGCAGTCGACGCAGGCGGCGCAGGAGTCGGTCGGCCTCATGATGCTGCAGTGGGGCCTGCACCCGTGGGCCATCTACGCCGTCGTCGGCCTCGGCCTGGCGTACATGACGTTCCGGCGCGGGCGCCCGCTGGCCGTGCGCTGGCTGCTGGAGCCGCTCGTCGGCCGCAGGCGCGTCGAAGGCTGGGTCGGGCACACGATCGACACGATCGCGATCGTCGGCACGCTGTTCGGCGTCGCCACGTCGTTCGGGTTCGGCGTCAGCCAGATCATGGGCGGCTTCGAGTACCTCGGCTGGGCGCAGCGCTCGCCGCTGCTCATCATCATCGTCATCAGCGCGATCACGGCGGTCGCGGTGTGGTCGGTGGTCTCCGGCGTGCACAAGGGCCTGAAGTGGCTCTCGAACATCAACATGACCGTCGCGGCCGTGCTGGCGCTCATCGTCTTCGTGCTCGGGCCGACGATCGTGCTGCTCAAGGCGATTCCGGAGAACGCCGGCATGTACCTGACGATGCTGCCGCAGTCGATGCTGCACGTCGGCGCGTTCACGACCGACGGCTGGGAGGGCGCGTGGACCATCGCCTACTGGGGCTGGTGGACCAGCTGGGCGCCCTTCGTCGGCATGTTCATCGCGCGCATCTCCCGCGGGCGCACGATCCGCGAGTACATCGTCGGGGTGCTGCTCGCCCCGACCGCGGTCAGCCTCGTGTGGTTCACGATCTTCGGTGACTCCGCGATCATCTTCCAGCGGGAGGCGGGCACGCTGGCCGCCGCCGACCCGGCGACCGGCGAGCTGAGCATCAACAGCGACACGGCGCTCTTCCAGTTCTTCGAGTCGATGCCCGGGGCGCTGACCGTGATGCTGAGCATCATCGCGATGTGCGTCGTGACGCTCTTCTTCGTCACGTCGTCGGACTCCGGGTCGCTGGTCATCGACATGCTCGCCTCCGGAGGCAGCACCGAGACCCCGGTCGTGACCCGCGTCTACTGGGCGGTGCTCGAGGGGGTGGCCGCGGCGGCCCTGCTCGTCGTCGGCGGCGACGTCGCGCTCACCGCCTTGCAGAGCCTGTCGCTGTCGACGGCCGCGCCGTTCTCGATCATCCTCGTGCTCGCCTGCGTCTCGCTGCTGCGGGCGTTCCGCCACGAGGTCGCGACGATGCCGGAGTACATGCAGGTGATGCCGGCCGGCGACGACGCCCCGCCGCAGCAGCACCCCCGGTTCCGCGACGACCTCGGGGACGTGTCGGCCACGCTCGCCGGTCTCGACGACGGCCTGGGCCGCACCGGAGACGGCGACCGCGCGGTGATCTCCTACCGGCAGCTCAACCCGCGGATCGTGCGCGTCGACCCGGCGACCGGCCGGGCCGGGGTGGCCGAGACCGTCGACCCGCTCGCCGGGGAGTACTTCGACACCCCCGAGTTCGAGTCCTCCCAGGAGTACCTGGTGCACCGCCACAACCACGGTGACGGGTACGGGCCGGGAGGTCACCCCTCCGCGGAGGCCGACGCGACGCCGCCGAGGTCGGGCCGGTAGCCCCGCCCGGGCGGGTTCAGAAGGTGCTGATGCGGGCGCGGCTCAAGAAGAAGCCGACGCCGGAGTCGGTGTCGACGCACGTCATGCCGCTGCGCTCGCTGAGGCACGCGATGGAGCCCGAGCGGGCCACCGAGCCGTACGCCAGAGTCGCAGCGGTGTTGCTGCGGATGGTGTCGGTGTTGCAGACCTTCTGGGTTCCGCGGGTCGTGAACTTCACCGACCGGACGGTGGTCGAGAAGCCATCCATACAGCCGGACTGCGGGTCGTTCGTCGGACCCGGCACGCCGCCCTCGCCCAGTTCGCACGCTCGAGACTGGCTCGTCATGTCGCAGTAGATGTTGCCGCTCGGGCTCTGGAAACGGGACATCGAGGTGGCGTCTCCGGACGCGACCTTGGCGGCGGCGGCGTCGAACCCGCCCCCGGAACCGCTGTTGCCGCTGCCTGCGTTGCCGCCGGAGCCCTGGTCGCTGCCGGAGCCCGAGCGGGGGGCGGCGGTCGCGGTCGGCCGGTACGTCGCGGTGCCGGTAGTCACGGCCGTGGACGGGGCGGGTGCGGCGGTCGGCTCTGTCGAAGGCCCCGTCGAGGGCGCGGCCGACCCGGCGGTCACGGTGACGGTGGCCGCAGACGGGGCCGGTGGGGCGTCGCCGCAACCGGCGATGACCAGCAGCATCGCGGCGCCCAGCAGGCCCACCCGGGATCCGACGGCGAAGCTCATCGAGCCAGTGTCGTCGGCGGGTCGCCGTGCTGACCAGGCTCGAGGGGCGCCGGAAAGGTACAACCGGCGGCCCAGCGCGGGGCTCGGCGAGAACCCGGGGCAGGCCGCGGCGGCGCTTTTGGGCGTGCGCCGAGCCTGACCTACCCTGGAGCGCATGCCTGGACAGTCCCGATTCGACCAACTCGAGCCGCTGCTCGAGCGGGTCTCCAAGCCGATCCAGTACGTCGGCGGCGAGCTGAACTCCCAGGTCAAGAACTGGGAGTGCGGCGGCGAGCACACCGTGCGGTGGGCGCTGATGTATCCCGACGCCTACGAGGTGGGCCTGCCCAACCAGGGCGTCATGATCCTGTACGAGGTGCTCAACGAGCGCCCCGACGCCCTCGCCGAACGCACCTACTCGGTGTGGCCCGACCTCGAGGCGCTGATGCGCGAGCACGGCGTGCCGCAGCTGACGGTCGACGGGCATCGCGCGGTGCGCGACTTCGACGTGTTCGGTCTGAGTTTCCCGACCGAGTTGAACTACACGAACATGCTGACGGCCCTCGACCTCGCGGGAATTCCGTTGCACGCCGCCGACCGCGGCGAGCAAGACCCGATCGTGCTCATCGGCGGACACGCGAGCTTCAACCCCGAACCCGTCGCCGACTTCGTCGATGCCGTCGTCGTCGGAGACGGTGAGGAGGCCGTGCTCGCGATCACCGACCTCATCCGCGAGTGGAAGGCCGAGGGCCTGGAGGGCACCGACGGCGGGCGGCACGAGCTGCTGCTGCGGCTGGCCCGCACCGGCGGCGTCTACGTGCCGGCGTTCTACACCGTCGACTACGACGACGCGGGCTTCATCGCCGACATCGCCGTGCGCGACGACCTCGTCGAGGCGGGGGTGCCGCAGACCGTCTCCAAGCACACCGTGATGGACCTCGACGCCTGGCCCTACCCCAAGCAGCCGCTCGTGCCGCTGGCCGAGAGCGTGCACGAGCGGATGAGCGTGGAGATCTTCCGCGGCTGCACCCGCGGCTGCCGATTCTGCCAGGCGGGCATGATCACCCGGCCCGTGCGGGAGCGCTCGATCACCGGCATCGGCGAGATGGTCGAGCAGGGGCTGTCCGCGACCGGCTACGAGGAGGTCGGGTTGCTCTCGCTGAGCTCGGCCGACCACTCCGAGATCGCCGACATCACCAAGGGGCTGGCCGACCGCTACGAGGGCACCCAGACCGGGCTGTCGCTGCCGAGCACCCGCGTCGACGCGTTCAACATCGATCTGGCCAACGAGCTGACCCGCAACGGGCGCCGCTCGGGCCTGACGTTCGCGCCCGAGGGCGGCAGCGAGCGGATCCGGCGCGTCATCAACAAGATGGTCAGCGAGGACGACCTCATCCGCACCGTCACCGCCGCCTACGAGGCGGGCTGGCGGCAGGTCAAGCTCTACTTCATGTGCGGCCTGCCGACGGAGACCGACGAGGACGTGCTGCAGATCGCCGACCTCGCCAAGCGGGTCATCGAGACGGGCCGGCAGGTCAGCGGCCGCCGCGACATCCGCTGCACGGTGAGCATCGGCGGGTTCGTGCCCAAGCCGCACACGCCGTTCCAGTGGGCGTCGCAGCTGTCGGCGCCGGGCACCGACGAGCGGCTGCGCAAGCTGCGGGAGGCGATCCGCTCCGACCGACGCTACGGTTCGGCGATCGGATTCCGTTACCACGACGGGCAGCCCGGCATCGTCGAGGGCCTGCTCTCCCGCGGCGACCGGCGCGTCGGGCGGGTCATCGAGGCGGTCTGGCGCGACGGCGGCCGATTCGACGGCTGGAGCGAGCACTTCTCCTACGAACGCTGGATGCGCTGCGCCGAATCCGCGCTGGCACCAACCGGCGTCGACGTCGATTGGTACACGACCCGGGAGCGTTTCGAGGACGAGATCCTGCCCTGGGACCACCTCGACTCTGGCCTCGACAAGGCGTGGCTGTGGGACGACTGGCAGGACGCCCTCGACGAGCGCGAGCAGGACGACTGCCGCTGGACCCCGTGCTTCGACTGCGGCGTGTGCCCCGAGCTCGACCTCGACATCGAGATCGGCCCCACCGGCAAGAAGCTGCTGCCGCTGACCGTGCTCGGCTCCGGCCGCGAGGCGATGCTCGAGCGCTGAGCTGGCCGCGAGTTCTGGGGCGCGTGCGCGCTGGGGCTCTGCGTGCTGATCCGCCGTGCCCGTGAACGTTGGTCGGCGGGACGGCGACGCCAACTCCGGTGGTGGAGAATGCGCGGGTGCCCATGCCGCTGGACGACGCCCTGACGAACCAGTCCCTCGTGCGCCTCGACGGCGCCTGGGACGTGCTGCGTCTGGTGCTGGTCGTGGCCGGATGCGCGGCGTTGGCGGCCCTCATCCGGCGCCGGGCCGGGCTCGGCGACGGGCGCTCCGAAGTCGTGGCGATCGCCCGCGCGACGCTGCAGCTGGCCGCGGTCGGGGCGATCATCGCGGTCGTCCTCGCCTCGTGGTGGGCGACGATCGCGTTCGTGCTCGTCATGGTCGCGGTGGCCGCGTGGACCAGCGCCACGCGCATGGCCGCGACCCGACGCGCCTGGGTCGTCGCGCCCGTCGCCCTCGGTGCGCTGCCGGTGACCGCGGGCCTGCTCGCCACGGGGCTGCTACCCGCTCACCCGATCTCGCTGGTGCCGACCGCGGGCATCCTCATCGGCAACGCGATGACCGCCACCACGCTCGGCGGCCGGCGCAGCCTCGACGCGCTCGTCGAGCGGCGCGGCGAGTTCGAGGCGGGGCTCTCGATCGGCCTCCTGCCGCGCGACTCCGCGCTGCTGGTGTGTCGCGACGCGGCCCGGCTCGCGCTCATCCCCGGCCTGGATCAGACGCGCACGGTCGGGCTCGTCACTCTCCCAGGAGCGTTCGTCGGCGCCCTGCTCGGCGGGGCCACGCCGCTGGAGGCGGCGGCGCTGCAGCTCGTCGTGCTCGCCGGCATCCTGCTGGCCCAGTCGGTGGCCGTCTCCCTCGTGCTCGAACTCGTCGTGCGCGGCCACCTGCACCGCGCCGACGACCGCGTGTTCCTGCTGCGGTGAGCGCTCAGCGGATCGCCAGCGGCAGGGTGCGCGCGTTGGGCAGGTTCGCCAGGTCGGCGCCGGGCAGGAGGATCTTGCTGCCGCGCACACCGCCCCCGATGACGACGGGGCCGGCGTCGACGACGGCCTGGTCGACGAGGATCGGCCAGTCGGCGGGCAGCCCGAGCGGCGTGATGCCTCCCTGGGTCATGCCGGTGAGCTCCTGGGCCTGAGCCTGATCGGCGAACGACATCTTGCGCTGGCCCAGCTCCTTGCGCACCACCCGGTTGACGTCGGCGCGGTCGGTGGCGAGCACCATGACGGCGGCGTAGGTCGTGGTCTCGCCCCGGCGGCCGTAGACGAGCACGCAGTTGGCGGAGGCCTCCATCGCGACGTCGTAGGCCTCGCAGAAGGCGGCGGTGTCGGCCAGGGTCGGGTCGATCGGCACGACCTTCGCGTCGGGCACGAGGTGCGCGGCCGCCGCCACCGGCGCGGCGACGAGCTCGGGGTGCTCCGACAGCGGCTTCCAGTCGAGGTTTCCTTCGGCACTCGGCATGCCCCCACGCTATCCGCCCCGCCGTCCGCGAAAATCCGCCCCCGACGACCGCCGCCCCCAACCGACCGCGAAACCCGCCCAACCGACCGTGAAAACTGCGTGTCGTGGTCAGGACTGCGGTCCGTGTCGCAGTTCCGACCGTGACACGCAGTTTTCACGGACGTTGAGGGGGCCCTTGATGGGGCTGCGGCGAGCCCTTCACGGGCGCGGCTGGTCGCCGACCACGAGGTAGAGCCGTCGCTTGCGGCCGCGCGTAAACCCCAGCCGCTCGTAGGCCCGGGCCAGGTCGTCGGCGGCGACGGCGACGACCGTGCCGGCGGGTAGGGCGGCCACGACCCGGCGGGCCAGCATGAGCGCGGTCAGCCTTGTGCCGGGCTGCTGGCTCAAACCCATCACCGTGTGCACGTTGTGCCGCGGGGTCTCGGGTCCGACGGTCGAGGCGAACGAGCCCCGGCGAGGAGACGGCCACGACGACGGCGGCGGCGAGAAACCAGTAGGTGACGCCTCGGACGAGCCAGGCCAGCAGGGCCGCGCCCTCCGCCGCCTCGGCGAACCCGGCGAGGGCGCCGAACAGCAGGGACGCGGGCAGCACGACGGCGACCGCGAGGAGCATGTCCAGGACCGGGTTGTATCGAGCGATGATGACAACCCCGGAACGGGTGTCGTCGAGGTAGGCGGCGCGACGCAGCATGTAGCACAGAACTGCCACAAACAGGAGCGGGAACGCGAGCGCTGCGACGACTGTGTGGGCTGTGAAGGCGCGCGACATCACCCAGGAGGCGCGCGTGAGGTCACGTGCTCGAAGCGGTCTCGGGCTCTCGGATCGCACGCCACGAGGGTAGAGCCGGGGTCCGCGAGCGGGAGACCGAGGGGTCGCCGCGCGGACGTGGCTCGTTCAGCGGCCGGTCCAGGTGGGGGTGCGCTTGCCGACGAACGCGTCCATGCCCTCCTGGGCGTCGACGCGGGTGGCGTTGTCCGCCATGACCTCTCGCGTGTAGGCGTAGGCGTCGCGCGTGCTCATCGCCGCCTGGTGGTAGAACGCCTCCTTGCCGATGCCGACGACGAGCGGGCTGGCCTGCGCGATGCGGTCGGCGAGCGCGGCGACGGCGGCGTCCAGATCGTCGGCCACCTCGGTGACCAGCCCTGCGGCGTGGGCCTGCTCGGCGTCGATCGGGTCGCCGGTGAGCAGCATGCGCAGGGCGACCTTCTGCCCGACGGCCCGGGTGAGCGCGACCATCGGGGTGGAGCAGAACAGCCCGATCTTCACCCCGGGCGTGGCGAACCTCGCCCGCGGGGTTGCGACCACGAGGTCGCAGGTGGCGGCGAGCTGGCAGCCGGCGGCCGTGGCCAGCGCGTGCACCGCCGCGATGACCGGTTGCGGGATCGACTGGATGAGCAGCATGAGCCGGGAGCACACGTCGAACAGGTCGTCGTAGAAGGCGCGGTCGCGGTCGATCATCTCGCCGAGGTCGTGCCCCGCGCAGAAGGCCGCACCGGCTCCGCGCAGCACGATCACCCGGCACTCGCGGTCGGCGCCGAGCGAGGTGAAGGCGTCGATGAGTTCCAGCATGTGGTCGCGCGAGAGGGCGTTGCGTTTGTCGGGCCGGTTCATCGTCACCGTCGCCACCGGGCCCTGCCGCGTGAGGAGGACATGGGCGTAGCCGGTCGAGGTCGTGTCGTCGCTGTCGATCGCCATCCCTCGACCTTCCCTCAAGACTGCGTGTCGTGGTGAGAACTGCGGCACGAACCGCAGTCCTGATCACGACACGCAGTTCTCAGGGACGTTGGGGGTGAGCCCTCGGGGACGTGGGGGAGCGGGCAGGATGGGGGCATGTCGACTGCCCCGGCCCGACCGCAGCACACCGACTCCTCGCCGGCGCCCGCCGACCTCGTCCGCGAACTGACCGCGGCCGGGCTGGGTGACGTGCGGGACGACACGCTGACGCGCGGCATGTACTCCACCGACGCCTCGATCTACCGGATCGTCCCGCGGGTCGTCGCCTTCCCTCGCGACGAGGCCGGGGTGGAGGCGGCGCTGGGCGTCGCGCGGGCCACCGGCACCCCGTTCACCGCGCGCGGCGGGGGCACGTCGATCGCCGGAAACGCGATCGGCACCGGCATCGTGCTCGACTTCTCCCGGTACATGAACAAGGTGCTCGACGTCGACGCCGAATCCGGTACGGCCGTGGTGCAACCCGGCACCGTGCACGCCGCCCTGCAGCGCCGCGCCACCGCGCTGGGCTGGCGGTTCGGGCCCGACCCCAGCAGCCACAGCCGCTGCACGGTCGCGGGCATGATCGGCAACAACGCGTGCGGCAACCGCGCCGTCGGGTACGGGCGCACGAGCGACAACATCGTCGCGATGACCGCGCTCACCGGGCTGGGCAACCGCCTGGAGGCCACGACTGGAGTCGGTGGGCGCACCCCCGCCGCCAGTGGCGCCCCCGCCGAACTGGAGGCGGCCCGCGCGGCGATCGCCGCGGACCTGCAGTGCGGCCGCACCGAGTTCGCGAAATTCGGCCGCCAGGTCTCCGGGTACGCCGTCGAGCACCTGCTGCCCGAGAACGGATTCGACGTCGGGCGCTTCCTCGTCGGCAGCGAGGGCACGCTGGCCATCGTCACGCAGACCACCGTTCGGCTCGTCACGGACCCGCCGGCGACCGTGCTCGTCGTGCTCGGCTATCCCGATTTCGCCGCCGCGGGCGACGCCGCCCCGCACCTGCGTCGCCCGGAGGTCGTCGCGGCCGAGGGCATCGACCGGCGCATCGTCGACGTCGTCGTCGCCAAATTCGGCACCCCCGCCGTGCCCGAGCTGCCCCGCGGCGGAAGCTGGCTCATGGTCGAGGTCGTCGCCGACTCCGAGCCCGAGGCGCAGGCCCGCGCCTGCACGCTGGTGGCCGAGGTCGAGGCCCTCGACCACCGCATCGTCACCGACCCGGCCGCGGCTCGGGCGCTGTGGCGCATCCGCGAGGACGGAGCCGGCCTGTCCGGCCGCTCGCCCGCCGGCAAGCCCGCGCACGCGGGCTGGGAGGACGCCGCCGTGCCGCCGGCCCGCCTCGGCGCGTACCTGCGGGACTTCGACGCCCTGCTCACCGAGCACGGCCTGACCACCCTGCCGTACGGGCACTTCGGAGACGGGTGCCTGCACGCCCGCATCGACTTTCCCCTCAATGCGCCCGGCGGCCGGCAGGCCTACCGCGCGTTCATGCTGGACGCCGCCGATCTCGTTGCCTCGCACGGCGGTTCGCTGTCGGGTGAGCACGGTGACGGGCGCGCCCGCGGGGAGCTGCTGCCGCGGATGTACTCGCCGGAGGCGATGGCGCTGTTCGGCCGGCTCAAGGCCGCGTTCGATCCGCAGAACGTGCTCAACCCGGGCGTCATCGTCGACCCCGACCCCACCGACTCCGAGCTGCGGATCCCGGCGGCGCGGCGGGTGCGCGAGACGCTCGCCTTCGCCTACACCGCCGACGACGGCGACTTCTCCCAGGCCGTGCACCGCTGCACCGGCGTCGGCAAGTGCCGCGCCGACGGACCGGCCGGCGTGATGTGCCCGTCGTACCGAGCGACTCGCGAGGAGAAGGACTCCACCCGCGGTCGAGCCCGCGTGCTCGAGGAGATGGTCAACGGCAGCCTGGTCACCGGCGGCTGGCGCGCGAGCGAGGTGCACGACGCCCTCGACCTGTGCCTGAGCTGCAAGGGCTGCTTTTCGGACTGCCCGACCGGCATCGACATCGCCACGTACAAGTCCGAGGCGTTGCATCAGGCGTACAAGCACCGGCCGCGTCCCCGCTCGCACTACACGCTCGGCTGGCTGCCGCGCTGGACCCGACTGGCGAGTTCGTCGCCCGCGACGGCGCGGCTGGCGAACCTCGCCCTCAACCTGCCGGCGCTCAAGCCGGTGGCGCTGGCCGCGGCCGGGGTCGACGCGCGTCGCGGCCTGCCGCGCTTCGCCGCACGAACCTTCCGGGCGCTGGCCGCGCGATCCGGCGTCGCCCGGTACGCGGGCGCGGTGCCCGCGCAGATCGGGGTCGCCAAGCCCGTCGTGGTCTTCGCCGACTCCTTCTCCGACGCCTTCGATCCGGGGGTCGGCGGCGCCACGCTGCGGGTGCTGCAGGCGGCCGGTTACACGCCCAAGGTCACGGGGGAGTCGGTGTGCTGCGGCCTCACGTGGATCACCACCGGGCAGCTCGACGCCGCGAAGTCGATCCTGGGTCGCGCGGTCGCCGAGCTGGCTCCGGCGGCGCGGGCGGGGATCCCGATCGTCGGGATCGAACCGAGTTGCACCGCGGTGCTGCGCCATGACGCGGTCGAGCTGCTCGGCACGCCGGAGGCGCGGGAGGTGGCCGCCGCGACCGTGACGTTGGCCGAGCTGCTGACCCGCGACGACGACTACGCGCCACCGTCGCTGGAGGGGGTTGGCATCGTCGCGCAGCCGCACTGCCACCACCACGCGGTGCTCGGCTGGGCGGCCGACGAGGCCCTGTTGCGCCGGGCCGGCGCGACCGTGACCCGGCTCGGCGGGTGCTGCGGGCTGGCCGGCAACTTCGGCGTGGAGCGGGGTCATTACGAGGTGTCGGTCGCCGTGGCCGAAGACCAGCTGCTGCCCGCCGTGCGCGCCGCCGACCCCGACACGGTGATCCTCGCCGACGGCTTCTCGTGCCGCACTCAGCTCGCGGATCTGGCTCCCCGCACCGGGATTCACCTGGCCCAGCTGCTCGACGCTCCGACCCTGCGCGGCTGAGCGACCACTCGTTGCTCGTCTGCACACGGGGCGCGGCACCGGTCGCGCCCCTGGCAGGAGCGTGGGGCTCGCCGAACGTTTCGCCGTATCGACAATGCCGATCCCGTGGGCTTGAGCGTCGTAAGTCTCTGACCAGCGGCGATAGCTGGCCGGCCGCCATCGCGGTAGTCGATATGGACCTATCGGATCAGCACATCTGCCGCGCCCGTTCGGCTCGCTGGGCTGGGCCGGTCGGATGGTTGGCCGGCCCGCCGGCAGCCCCGACGTCTACCAGGATCGGTGGCCCCACCCCCCACCTGGCCGAAGGCTGCCCTTTCGGTCGAGGGCCAGGACTGCAGCACGAGCCCTCGACCGAAAGGGCAGCCTTCGGCCGAATGGGGCTTCGGCGAATGCGGGGGAGTGCGGGGGAGAGGGACGGGCTGGGTTAGCCTCGGGGGCCATGGCCAGGCAGCGTGTTCCCGAGGGGCCCCCGGCGATTCCGCCCGTGCAGAAGCTGCGCATCCGGTACGCCAAGCGCGGGCGGCTGCGGTTCTCCTCGACCCGGGATTTCCAGCGCGCCCTGGAGCGAGCCCTGCGCCGCGCAGGCGTGCCGATGGCCTTCTCCGCGGGCTTCCACCCGCACCCCAAGATCTCGTACGCCAACGCGGCCCCGACCGGCACCGCCAGTGAGGCCGAGTACGTGGAGATCTCGGTCGTCGAACGCGTCGACCCGCAGGCGCTGCGCGCCGCCCTCGACGCGGCCCTGCCCGACGGGCTCGACGTGTTGACCGTCGTCGAGGCGCTCCCCGGCTCGCTCGCCGACCGGCTCGAGGGGTCGATCTGGGAGCTGCGCTTCCCCGGCCTGGAGGCCGACGCGCTCGCCGCTGCGGTCGCGGAATTCCTTGCCGTCGAGCGCATCGAGGTGACGCGGGTGCTGAAGTCCGGGCCCCGCACGTTCGACGCGCGCAGTGCCGTGCTGCAGATGCGCAGCCAGGAAGGGGCCGACGGGTGTGCGATACTGACTCTGGTCGTCCGGCACACCACACCCGTCGTGCGACCCGATGACGTCTTGACCGCGCTGCGCACGCACGCCGCCTTCGAGCCGCCGCGGCCACCACTGGTGACCAGGTTGGCGCAGGGCCCGTTGCGACCGCACGCGGGCGAGGTCGCCGACCCACTCGTCGACGATCCGACGACATCGGCGCCCGAATCTCGGTGACGCGCGAGCGCGAGCCGATCCGGACGTAGCAGACAGCTTCCGTCGTGACGGCGCATGCCCCGAACGACGATCACGACCGCAGCTCGCGGCGTCGGCGGGACCAGGAAGTCCTCGGTGTGTGGGTCGATGACGCGGGCCGACGAAAGGTTCGCCGTCATGGTGACCAACGACAGTGATTCCGCTGAACGCGCCGAGTCGTCCCTGGGCGCCGAGTCGACGGCGGTGCCGAACCCCGACGCCACCGGGC
>JBDIAM010000006.1:0-30742 GCA_039812445.1 Piscicoccus intestinalis
CTGCGGGCACAGTCGAGTGCTCCGGCGGCGGAGGCCCCCGCTGAAGCCCCTGCTGAAGCCCCTGCTGAAGCCCCTGCGGAGGCCGAGAAGTCCTCGGAGGCGGAAAAGCCCGTGGCGGCTGAGAAGCCTGCGGAGCCGACGCCGGACGAGGCCGCGGAGCCGGAGGCATCCGTCGCCGAACCGGTCGCGCCGGAGTCCGCGCCGGTCGAGGCGCCGGTAGAGGCGTCGGCCGAGGCCCCCACCGAGACCACCGAGGCACCGACCAAGTCACCGGATGCCTCGGCGGCACCCGCGGCGAGCGCTCCAGCTCCGGCGGCGAAGCCCACGGGGCGGGCGCCCTTCCCCAGCGGCGACGGTCGGATCATCCCCGCGTCGGAGGCCCTCGTGATGCTGCGGGAGTACGCAGCCGGCGGGGCCGCAGCGCCCGAGCAACCGGAAGCCGCGCAGCCCGCCGAGACGGTCGAGACTGTCGAGGCGCCCGCGGAGCCGCAGGCACGGGAGGTCGAAGCGCCCGAGGCGCCCCAGGCCAAGGAGTCCACCGACGCGCCGGAGTCCACCGAGGCGGCAGAGTCGACCGAGGCGGCAGAGTCGACCGAGGCGGCGGAGGCTGAGTCTTCGGAGCCGGTGGCGGTTGCGGCGGAGGAACCCGCGCCGCAGGAAGCGACCGCAGCCGAGGCACCCGAGGCCGCGGCTCCGCAGGAGCGTCGTCCGCAGGCGCGGGCTCCGGAGCCTCCCGCCGACGCGCTGCCGAAGCCCGAGGGCGTGCCCTCCGCCCGAGAGGCCCTGGCAGGGTTCCTCGGTACGACTGGTGACCAGCCCGCCGAGGCTCAGGCCTCCGAGGCCCCCGAGGCCCCCGAGAGCTCCGAGGCCGCTGCGGCCCAGGCCCCTGAGGCCGAGGACACTGAGGGCACTGAGTCCGCTCCCGAGGCCCCCGAGGAGACCGAACCGGCGGCGGAACCGGAGGCTGCGGCGCAAGCGCCCGAAACCGAGGCCGCGCCCGAAGCCGAGCCCCAGCAGGAAGCCGAGCCCCAGCAGGAAGCCGAGCCCGAGCCCGAGGCGCTCGCGGACGCCGAGCCGGCGCGCGCCGGGGTCGAGGCGGCTCCGGCGGCACAAGAGGACCAGGAGGCGCAAGAGGACCAGGCGGCCCAGGAGCCCCAGGCGGCTCAAGACGCTCAGAAGTCCGGCTCGCCGAGTCGCGCGGGCAACGCGGCGTGGCAGCGTCTGGTCGAGGCGGCCGACGGCAAGACGATCGCCGCGTCGGAGGCGTTGAAGATCCTCAAGGGCGACTGAGCGCGCGAACGCGGACGGGGGCCGGGCACATCGAGCATGTGTCCGGCCCCTGCTGCGTCAGACCACGCGTGGGTTCGCGAGAGACTCGTGTGCGGCCGCCGCGAACCGGCTCCGCACGCGCGTGGTATACCTCTCGCTTGCCAGTGGGATCACGTGTGGCGACATCCCTTTCGCCGCCACCCCGCCGGCGCCGAGGACCCCGCGACGAAGCACGAGGCAGCAATGACGCACGACGCCCACGCCCCCGCGGCGCGACAGGAACCGATGGGCCGCGTCGCGGTCGCCAGCCTCATCGGCACGACGATCGAGTTCTTCGACTTCTACGCCTACGGCATCGCCGCCGCCCTCGTGCTCAACACCGCGTTCTTCCCGGAGCTGTCCGAGACCGCCGGCACCCTCGCGGCGTTCTCGACGTTCGCCGTCGCCTTCCTCGCCCGCCCGATCGGCTCCATGCTCTTCGGGCACTTCGGCGACCGCATCGGCCGCAAGTCGGTGCTCATCGTCTCGCTGCTGCTCATGGGCCTGTCGACGGTCGCCATCGGCCTCGTCCCCGACTACGGCAGCATCGGGCTGACGGCCGCCGTCATCCTCGTCGTGCTCCGGGTGCTGCAGGGCATCGGCCTCGGCGGCGAATGGGGCGGCGCCGCGCTGCTCGCCACCGAGCACGCCCCCGAGGGCAAGCGCGGCTTCTACGGCATGTTCCCCCAGCTCGGACCGGCCGTCGGGTTCATCGCCGCCAACGCCGTCTTCCTCGTCGTGCGGCTCAACCAGGACGCGGAGACGTTCGCCACCTGGGGCTGGCGGGTGCCGTTCGTCAGCAGCATCGTGCTCGTGCTCATCGGCCTGTGGATCCGCGTGAAGATCTCCGAGACACCCGTCTTCCAGCGGGTCATGGACGCCCAGGACCAGGCCCGCATCCCCGTCCTCGACGTCTTCCGGCACGAATGGCGCCACCTGCTGCTCGGCGCCGGTGTCATGACCATCCAGTACACGCTCTTCTACACGGCCACCACGTACTGCCTCGCCTACGGCACCCGCACCCTGCGCATCCCGCAGACGACGATGCTCACCCTCACCATGCTCGCCGTGCTCGCGCTCGCCGCGGGCACGATCGTCAGCTCGCCGCTGAGCGACCGCGTCGGACGCAAGAAGGTCATCGTCACCGCGTGCGCGGCGTCGATCGTCTGGGGCCCGGCGATGTTCCCGCTGATGAACACCGGCAACCTCGCCCTCATCTGGCTCGCGCTGGCCGGGGCGCTCGGCATCATGGGCCTGTGCTTCGGCCCGATGGCCGCCTTCCTGCCCGAGCTGTTCCCCACCCGGTTCCGGTACAGCGGAGCCGGCATGGCGTACTCCATCGGCGGCATCCTCGGCGGCTCGCTGCCGCCGCTCGTCGCGACCGCCCTGCAGGCCGCCTACGGCTCCACCGCCGTCGGGCTGTACGTCGCGGCGGTCGGCGCGATCTCGCTCGCCTGCGCCCTCGCCGTCCGGGAGACCGTGCACCGCGGCCTCGACCACTGAGCCCACGAACCAGCGGCCGGGATCCGTCCGCAGCACCCGCCATGGTGAGGCCATCGAACCGCCAGGCAAGGAGTTCCCGATGGCTCTCATGGTCACCCCCACCGTCCGCACGGAGATCGACGAGCTCGTCGCGTACGTCGCCCACGAGCTACAGGCGATCCGCAACAGCGCCCACGGACTCACCGACCAGCAGGCCCGCGCAACCCCCTGCGCGAGCGCCCTGTCGATCGGTGGAATCCTCAAACACTGCACCTACGTCGCCGACGGCTGGGGTCGTCGCGCCAAGGCCGCCACGCAGGGCGCGCCGAGCCCGGAGGCCTTCGCCGAGCATGCCAAGGCCTTCCTGGCCAGCTTCGCGCTCACCGACGACGAGACGCTCGCGGGCGCCCTCGCCGACTTCGACGCGGCCACGTCGCGGCTCCTGGCGGAGCTGGCGACGATCGACCCCGACGACACCCTGTACGAGCCGGCCGCCCCGTGGGACGACCGCCCGGAGCCGGTGCCCACCCGCGCGCGATTCGCCCTGCTGCACCAGGTCGAGGAGTACGCCCGCCACGCCGGACACGCCGACATCATCCGCGAGCAACTCGACGGGGCGTGCGCCGGCGGCCTCGACCTCGCCGTCACCGGCCGCCCCGGCAACCCGTACGTCCAGCCCTGGCAGTCGGCCTGACGGGAGGCCTGGCAGTCGGCCTGGCAGGAGGCGGTCGAGCGGGCCCGGCGCAGGTGAGCCACCGGCTCCGGTTGTCGGCCGGTCAGCTCGCCGACCCCTCCTCGTCGACCATCGCGCCGGCGAACTGGGCGTTGTACAGCCGGGCGTAGGCGCCCTCGCGAGCGAGCAACTCCTCGTGAGATCCCTGCTCGACGATGCGGCCGGCCTCCATGACGAGGATGAGGTCGGCGTCGCGGATCGTCGAGAGCCGGTGGGCGATGACGAAACTCGTGCGGTCGCTGCGCAGCGCCGCCATCGCCTGCTGCAGCAGCAACTCGGTGCGGGTGTCGACCGAACTCGTCGCCTCGTCGAGGATGAGCAGCGACGGCTGCGACAGGAATGCCCGCGCGATCGTGATGAGTTGCCGCTCACCGGCCGAGACGTTCGTGCCGTCGTCGTCGATGACCGTGTCGTAACCGTCCGGCAGGTGCGCGACGAACCGGTCCACGTAGGTGGCGCGGGCCGCCGCCAGGATCTCCTCCTGGGTGGCGCCCGGCCGCCCGTAGGCGATGTTGTCGCGGATCGTGCCCTTGAACAGCCACGCGTCCTGCAGCACCATGCCGATCTCGTCGCGCAGCTCGTGCCGCGACAGGTCGGTGATGTCGACCCCGTCGAGGGTGATCCGCCCGGCGTCGAGCTCGTAGAACCGCATGATGAGGTTGACCAGCGTCGTCTTACCGGCTCCGGTCGGGCCGACGATCGCGACGGTCTGGCCCGGCTCCGCCACCAGCGACAGGTCTTCGATGAGCGGCTTGGCCGGGTCGTAGGCGAAGCTCACGTGCTCGAACGCGATGCGCCCGCAGGAGCCCTCGACCGCGGGCCCCGCGACGTCGGGCACCTGCTCGTCGGCGTCGAGCAGCTCGAACACCCGCTCCGCCGAGGCCACCCCCGACTGCAGCAGGTTGGCCATCGAGGCCACCTGCGTCAGCGGCTGCGTGAACTGCCGGGAGTACTGGATGAACGCCTGCACGTCGCCGAGCGTCAGGGCACCGGCCGTGATCCGCAGGCCGCCGACGACCGCGACGAGCACGTACGAGAGGTTGCCGACGAAGAACATGATCGGCATGATCATGCCGCTGACCGCCTGCGCCCCGAACGCCGCCTTCTGCAGCTCGCGGTTGGTGCGCTCGACCTGCGCGATGACCTCCTCGCGCCGCCCGAAGACCGTGACGAGCTCGTGCCCGGTGAACGCCTCCTCGACCTGGCCGCCGAGTTCGCCGGTGCGGTCCCACTGCCGGATGAACAGCTTCTGGCTGCGGCGCGCGACGAGCGCGGTGACACCGACCGACAGCGGGATCGAGATGAGGGCGATGAGCGTGAGCAGCGGCGAGATCCACAGCATGAGCACGAGGATCGCGACGACCTGCACGAGCGAGTTCAGCAGCTGCCCGAACGTCTGTTGCAGGCTCTGCCCGAGGTTGTCGATGTCGTTGGTGACCCGGCTCAGCAGCTCACCGCGCGGCCGGGTGTCGAAGTAGCTCAGCGGGAGCCGGTGCAGCTTGTCCTCGACGTCGGCGCGCAGCCGGCGCATCGCGCTCATCGCCACGTAGTTGAACGCCCGCCCCGCGGCCCACATGAGCAGCGACGCGACGACGTACAGGGCGATGACGATGAGCAGGATGCGCCCCAGGGCCGCGAAGTCGATGCCCTGCCCGGGCACGACGTCCATGCCCGAGAGCATGTCGGCCATCGTCGTCTCGCCGGTGGCGCGCAGCTGCGTGACGACCTGCTCCTTGCTCACGCCCGCGGGCAGCCGGGAGCCGATGAACCCGGCGAAGATGAGGTCGGTGCCCCAGCCGAGCACGCGCGGCCCGAGCGTCGAGAGGATCACCGACGCGATCGTCAGCACGAGGCCGCCGACGAGCGCGGTGCGCAGCGGCGCGAGCCGACGCAGCAGCCGGGCACTGGAGCCCCAGAAGTTCAGCGACTTCTCCACGGGCATCGCCATGCCCGGCCCGGCGCCCGGACCGCGGCGCTGCCCGGGCGCCGGCCGGCGCGAACGGGTGTCGGTGCTCATGCGGTCACCGCCAGCTGCGACTCGACGATCTCGACGTAGGTCGGGCACGACGCCAGCAGCTCCTCGTGCGTGCCGAGCCCGACGATGCGGCCGGCGTCGAGCACGACGATCTGGTCGGCGTCGACGATCGTCGACACCCGTTGCGCGACGATGACGACCGTCGACTCCTGCGTGTAGGGGCGCATCGCGGCCCGCAGCCGGGAGTCGGTCGCCAGGTCGAGCGCGGAGAACGAGTCGTCGAAGAGGTACAGCTCGGGCCGGGCCACCAGCGCCCGCGCGATGCACAGCCGCTGTCGCTGCCCGCCGGAGACGTTCGTGCCGCCCTGCGCGATGTGCGCCTCCAGGCCGCCCTCCATGGCCCGCACGAACGGCGCGGCCTGGGCGACTTCGAGTGCCTGCCACAGCTGCTCGTCGGTGGCGTCCGGGTTGCCGTAGCGCAGGTTGCTCGCCACCGTGCCGCTGAACAGGTACGGGCGCTGCGGCACGAGACCGACCCGGCTCCACAGCTGTTCGGGCTCGATGTCGCGCACGTCGACCCCGTCGAGGCGCACCTCGCCGCCGGTGGCGTCGAAGAGCCGCGGCAGCAGGTTGATCAGCGTCGTCTTGCCGGAGCCGGTGGAGCCGATGATCGCCGTGACCGTGCCGGGCCGCGCCGTGAACGAGATTTCGCACAGCACCGGGGACTGCGCGCCCGGGTAGGTGAACGAGACGTCATCGAGTTCGAGCAGCCCGCGAGCGGCGCCGATCGGGGTGGGCTGCTGCGGCGGCACGACGGTCGTCTGCGTGTCGAGCACCTCCATGATCCGTTCCGCGGAGACCGAGGCCCGCGGGATCATCGTGGCGACCATCGTCGCCATCATCACGCTCATGAGGATCTGGATGAGGTAGCTGATGTAGGCGAACAGGGCCCCGACCTGCATCTGCGCGGCGTCGACGCGTTGCGCGCCGAACCACAGCACGGCCACCGTCGAGGCGTTCATGACGAACATGACGATCGGGAACATCATCACCATGAGCCGCCCGACCCCCAACTGGGTGTCGGTCAGTTCGTCGTTGGCCACCGCGAACCGCTCGCGCTCGTGCTGCTCGCGCACGAAGGCCCGCACCACGCGGATGCCCGTGATCTGCTCGCGCAGCACCCGGTTGACGGCGTCGAGCCGGCGCTGGGCGAGCCGGAACAGCGGCACCATGCGCCGGATGATGAGCAGCACCGCGACGAGCAGCACCGGCACGGAGACGGCGACGAGCCACGACAGCCCGACGTCCTCGCGCAGCGCCATGATGACGCCGCCGACCATCGTGATCGGCGCCGCGACGAGCATGATGCAGCCCATGACGACGAGCTGCTGGATCTGCTGCACGTCGTTGGTGTTACGGGTGATCAGCGACGGCGCCCCGAAGTAGGCGACCTCGCGCGCGGAGAAGCTCATGACCCGCCGGAACAGCGCCGAGCGCACGTCGGCGCCAAGACCCATCGCGGCGTGGGCCCCGGCGCGCACCGCGCCGATCTGGGTGATCACCTGCAGCAGGCTGAAGCCGAGCATCCACACGGAGACCGACCAGATGTGCGCGGTGTCGCCGACGGCCACGCCGTTGTCGATGATGTCGGCGTTCAGGCTCGGCAGGAACAGGCCGGCGATGCCGGCGATCAGTTGCAGGACGAGCACCACCGCGAGCGCCCCCCGATAGCGCGCCAGGTAGGTGCGCAACAGTCGGCTCAGCACGGGTTCTCCTTCGCGTGGGACGGGGATGTCGACGACGGCGCGGCCCAGCAGGCGGGGGCGATCGCGGCGCGCAGCGGTGGCGCGCCCGCGCGCAGCAGCGCCCCGTCGAGAAGCAGATCGGAGACCGACTCCGGGGTCAGCGCCGTCTCGGCGACGTGCCGGGAGCTGCCCGCGAACGTGAGCAGCCTCAGCACGTGCGCGAACTCACTCGGCGGCAGCCGGAGCCGGTCGGCGTCGGCGGCGAACAGCCGCGTCAGGGCGGTCTCGCTCGGGGCCGCGGCCGGGATGCGCGCGTCGGGTTCGGGGCAGTCGGGATGCGGGTGGTGCGGCGGCGGCCCCATGACGCCGAGCGGCCCGAGCAGGTCGAACAGCTCGGTGAACCGGTCCATGAGCAGCCGCGCGGCCAGTTCGGTGCGCTCGCGCAGCGGCAACTGCGGATCGACGCCCGCGAGCGCGCGGCGCAACGGCACCGGGCAGGCGACGGCGCCGACGACCGCCGCGAGCAGCGCGTCCTTGGTGTCGAACGCGCGGAAGATCGTGCCCTCGGCGATGCCGGCGGCCGCGGCGATGTCTCGGGTGCTCGGCACCTCGTGGCGGTCGCGGACGAGCTGAACGGTGACGTCGACGAGCTCGCGGCGGCGGTCGTGCGGGCTCAGCGGAGCCGAACGTCGGGAGGTCACGCGGACCAGAGTAGGTTGAGTGAGCGCTCACTCACAAATCGTTTTCGGGCGTCCCTTCGGCCCGATCGAGCAGCGTGCGCACGAGGTGCTCGGCGGCGAGCTCGTGCCACCGGCGGGCGTGCCGGACCATGAGGTGCCCGACCCCGGCGAGGCGCTCGAGCCGCACGTCGATGCCCGCTGCGGTCGCGGCGGCGACGAACTGTTCGGTCTCGGCGAGGTCGCAGACGAGGTCGCGGGTGCCGTGCACGAGCAGCGTCTCGCGGCCGCGCAGCGGGGTGGGGTCCTCGCCCGGCGGCAGCCACGGTGCGAGGCCGACGACGCTACGGACGCACGGGTGCCCGGCGACGCGCACCGCGGTGCGCCCACCCAGGGAATGGCCGAGCAGGCCGACCGGCACGCCCGGGGCCTCCTGGGCGATGCGGTCGAGAACGTGCGTCGCCTCGACGGCCGTGCTCTCCCGCTGGTCGTTCCAGCCGTTGTGCCGGTGCCGCACCCGCACGACGGCGATCCGGTCGCCGGAGCGTTCCCGCACGACGCGGCCGAACGGCAGCATCCGCAGGTAGGGGGCGCCCCAGCGGGGGGCCTGCCGGAAACCGCGCTCGGGCCCGCCGTGGAACAGCACGACCACGGCGTCCGAGGGCGTGTCAGAGGGTTCGAGCCACACGTACGGCCGGTCGGTCGCGGGTGGCGGATCGCCGGTGGGCCGCACGGGCTCAGCGTAGACCCGGCAGGCCGGGCCCGGCTCCGATCAGGTGGCGGGGCGAGTCAGACGCCGGTGCGGTGGAAGCCGGCGTGCGAGCGGCTGGCCGTCGGGCCACGCTGCCCCTGGTAGTGCGAGCCGCGCGCCGCGCTGCCGTACGGATGCTCGGCCGCGCTGCTGAGGCGGAAGAAGCACAGCTGGCCGATCTTCATGCCCGGCCACAGCTTGATCGGCAGCGTCGCGACGTTGCTCAGCTCCAGCGTCACGTGACCGGAGAAGCCCGGGTCCACGAACCCGGCGGTCGCGTGCGTGAGGAGGCCGAGGCGCCCGAGGGAGGACTTGCCTTCGACCCGGGCCGCGACATCGTCGGGCAACGTGACCGCCTCGTACGTGGAGCCGAGCACGAACTCGCCGGGGTGGAGCACGAAGCACTCCTGCGGGTCGACCTCGACGAGTCGGGTCAGCTCGGGTTGTTCTTCGGCCGGGTCGATGACGGCGTACTTGTGGTTGTCGAACAGCCGGAAGTAGCGGTCGAGCCGGACGTCGATGCTGGACGGCTGGATCATCGCGGGGTCGAAGGGGTCGAGGCGCACGCGACCGGCGCTCACCTCGGCCTGGATGTCGCGGTCTGACAGGAGCACGGCGCTCAGGCTACCCGCGCGGCGCCGTCGACCCGGGCCCACCGCCCCGGCTCCGACCCCTTTATCACGAATTGGGACCGTCTCTCGACGCCGACGGCGACGCCCACCGGGGTCCGACCTGGAATCCGTTGGCCGCGAGGCGGTTCTCGCTATACCCAGTTTTTGCTCAAAGTCGACTCAGCCCGCGTCAAGGCAGGTCGAAGAGGGGGTCACGAGCGCAAACGGAACGTGGAGCGGCCATGGCGGCCGGCGTCGGAGGGGCGTCGGCCGCCTTGGGCGCTCCACCGACCGGTCCGGGGGGAGCTCTCGTCCTGCAGTTCCGCCTCGACGACAGGACCGCCGCCATGAGTCATCGCCGCGTGCTCTCTGCCGCCTGCGCAGTCGGACTCGTGCTGCCCGGCGCCGCCGTGGTGCTGCACGAGACGGACCTGCTACCCGGCGCGGCGGTCGAACAGGTCGCGAGCACGACGCTGACCACCGCGGCGACGATGGCCGCCCCCGCGGTCGCACCCCAGGCCGCACCGGCCGCCACGGCGATGGAACTCAAGGTCTCCCGATCGCTGCTGACCGGCTCCCGAAGCCAGTTTCTGCGTAAGGGATTCAGCGGCTATGTGGTCGACGGGGGCACCGGCTCCGTGGTGTGGGCGAGTAACGCCGCGACCACCCGCATGCCGGCCTCGACGCAGAAGATCGTCACGGCCTTCGTGGCCTTGCGCTCGATGGACCCGAACTCCCGGATCGTCACGCGCACAGCGCAGTCCACGGACAACCCGGCCAACATCTACGTGGTGGGCGCGGGCGATCCGACGCTGACCCCGGGCCGGCTGACGGCCATGGCGCAGCGGACGGCGAAAGCGCTTCAGGCCCAGAAGCGCACGAAGGTCAACCTGTATCTCGACGACTCACTCTTCGGGCCGGCCACGCTCGGCAGCGGGTGGCGCAACGACTACCTCGTCAAGAACGCGCAGCTCGTGCGGAGTCTGACGCTGACGGGCTACCGCGGCAAGGACGGTGCGATCGCCGCGGGCAATGTCGTGCGCGCCCAGCTGGCTCGCCAGGGCATCACCGTGGTGCGCTACGGCCGCGGCAAGGCCCCGGCGACACGCGCGACGCTGTCGACGAGCCCGTCGGTGCCGGTGAAGACCATGCTCGGGCACATGCTCAGCCACAGCGACAACGACTACGCGGAGGCGATCCTGCGGCTGTCGGCGGTCAGGGCCGGCAAACCCGGCACGTGGAACGGTGCCCTCGTCCACTCCAAGAGCGTGCTGGACGCCCACGGGATCCCGACGGCCGGTTACGTCGCGCGCGACGGTTCGGGCCTGTCACGCACCAACCGGATGCCGGTGCGCACGCTCGTGCGGGTGCTCGCCAAGCTCAACGCCAGCGCCCCGGACCGCGCGGTCGTGTTCGTGCCCACCGCGATGCCGGTGGCGGGCCAGACCGGCACCCTCGGCGGCCGCTTCAAGTCCCCCGCGCACCGGTGCGCGGCCGGGCGGGTCTCCGCCAAGACCGGCACGCTCAGCGACGCGATCACCCTCGCCGGCATCGCCCGCGGCGTCGACGGCCGCACCCGGATCTTCGCGTTCCTGGAGAACGGTGACACCCGGGCCGATTCGGTGCGCGGCGCGCTCGACACGCTCGCCACGAGCACCGTCGGCTGCAAGCTGTAGGCCCGCGAGTCACGCGGCGTCACGGGTTGGAGCCGGGCCGGGCGCGGGCTGCGGTGCCGGTCGGGTAGACTCACCGGCGATCGGCGGGACCACGGATTCAGGCCCGCGGGAACCGTCGATCTCGCCAGCCCCCGGAGTCGCGCACGAGTTCGAAAAACGCCTCTGGTCTGCGGCGATGCGAGCGTAGTTCAATGGTAGAACATCAGCTTCCCAAGCTGAATACGCGGGTTCGATTCCCGTCGCTCGCTCCACGAACGACGAACGGCCCCGATCCGCGCGGATCGGGGCCGTTCGCGCGTCTCGTCGCTCTCGTCGCTTCTCGTCGCTCTGGTCGCTTCTCGTCGCTCTGGTCGCTCCTGGGTCGCCGCGCTACGCCGCGCCGCCGTCAGCGGCATCCCGGGCGCCGAGCGCGCGGCGCAGGGCCTTGTCCACGCGAGCCTGGCTATCCAGGAGGCGCTGGGTCTCCCGCCCGACGAGCACGCCGTAGGTGTAGGTGTCCTGCCCGGCCGACTGAGCCGCCTTGGCATGCCGGCGCAGCACCTCCCGAGCGACGACCGCGTCCTGGTAGTCACCGAGGAGTTCCTGCAGGTCGACCCAGGCCGCGAGCTCCGAGGCGGGGTCGTCCGCGGGCTGCGGCTCGACCGCCTCGGCGTCCTCAGGCTGCTCGTTCTCCTCGAGCTCCCCGGGGTCGGACTCCTGCGGCGCCCACTTCGTCGCGGCCTCGACGGCGTACCGCGCGGCCTTGCCCTTCTTGCGCACCTCGTGCAGCTCGAGTTCCCGCTCGACCGGGGTCTCCGCGGCGTCGGCGAGCAGCGCCCGCTGCTCCACGCGCCGGGTCGCCCGCACGAGCAGGTCGTGCAGCGAGCGCTTCGACCGGCGGCGCCACGGCAGGTCCAGCAGAAAGTCGGCGACGGTGGCGAGCAGCCGCGCGTACCGGGCGCTCTCGAGCGCCTCGACGGCCTGCGCGTGCGCTGCGGCGTGCGTCGCGTCCAGCTCCCGCCGCAGCCGCCGGCGCACCCCCGCGCGCACGTCGCGGCGCGGCAACTCGTCGAGCTCGGACAGGATGCGCTCGCGCACCACCTCACCGTCGCGCGCGCCCGCCAGCACCCGCGTCAGCCACCGCACCTGACGTCGCACGCGCTGCGTGGCGTCGCGGTCGAGCCACGGCCGGATCGTGCGCAGCGTCGCGCGCAGCCGGCGCGTGGCCACGCGCATCTTGTGCACGGCGTCCGGGGCGTCCTGCAGCACCGGCTCCGTGAGGGCCTGCACGACACCGAGTTGCGCTGCGGCGTAACGCCACACGGCGAGCCGGGCGCCGCTGGGGTCGGCCTCGAGCGACACCTGCGGCGGCACCGCCACCGAGGGCCCGGGGCGCAGCCCGAGTTCGTCGAGAGCACGGGCCAGCTTCGACGGCGCCGGCGAGGGCTGCAGTCCGGCGCGGGCGAAGGCCGAGCGCACCGCCTCCAGGGTGTCGGGCGCGGCCGGGTCGGCGAGTTCGACCTCGACCTCGCGCCAGGAGACCGTGCCGCCCTCCCCCGCCGATCCGCGCAGGTCCGTCGGCCGCCAGGCCTCCACGGTGTCGTCCTCGACGAGCGCCAGCAGCGTGCCGTCGGCGTCGAGCAGCCGGCGCCGCACCCGCACGGTCCGCAGCACGCACACCGGCAGCAGCACCTCGCGCTCGACGATGGGCGCGACCGCAGCCCGCAGGGTCGTCGGGATCGGACTGCGCGCCGAGCCGGCGGGCTCGTGGAACTCGCGCCGCAGCAGCACGCCACCCTCGCCGGTGCCGCCGGGCGTCTTCAGGTGCCAGCCGGAGTCGGTGCCGCCGGTGCGCCGACGCAGCGTGTGCTTCGCATCGAGCAGGGCGAGGTCGGGGGTGTCGTAGTACACGGCGGTCTGGGTCATGCGCCGCGCCGACGACACCTCGGCGATCGGCCCGGATCCCTTGAACCGCGGCAACCGGGCCCCCGCGGGCAGGTCGAACTTCAGCTCGGTCTCCAGCGCGGATTCACCCATCGGCCCATTCTACGAACGGCAGTCGCGGCCGTCCGGGTCGTTGGTCCGGCCCGGCGCAACGCCCGACGCAGGTGGTCCGAGCCGTGATCCACACCACCCGGCTTGCCCGGAGCGCGGTCGATGTGCACAATCAAGTTACTGACGAGTAACACAGGCGCCGGGCGGCGCCGTGCCGTGACGAAGGGGTGCCCGTGAGCCACTACAAGAGCAACGTCCGCGACCTGACCTTCAACCTGTTCGAGGTGCTGGGCCGCGACGAGTTTCTCGGGCACGGGCCCTTCAGCGAGGTCGACGCCGACGTGGCCCGCGAGATCCTCGGCGAGGTGGCCCGGCTCGCGGAGAACGAACTGGGCGACAGCCTCCTCGACTCCGACCGCAACCCGCCGGTCTTCGACCGCGAGGCCGGCACCGTGACCCTGCCGGAGTCGTTCAAGCGCTCCTACAAGGCGTACGTCGACGCGGGCTGGGGCATGCTCAACGTGCACGGCGACCTCGGCGGCACCGTCGCGCCGCCGTCGCTGCGCTGGGCCGTGGCCGAACTCGTGCTCGGCGCCAACCCCGCCCTGTACATGTACACGGCCGGCTTCGGATTCGCCTCGATCCTCTACGAACTCGGCAACGAGGACCAGAAGAAGATCGCCGCGCACATGGTCGAGAAGCAGTGGGGATCGACGATGGTGCTCACCGAGCCGGAGGCGGGCTCCGACGTCGGCGCCGGCCGCACCAAGGCCGTGCAGCAACCGGACGGCACGTGGCACATCACCGGCGTCAAGCGCTTCATCACGAGCGCCGAGCACGACATGAGCGAGAACATCATCCACCTCGTGCTGGCCCGCCCCGAGGGCGCGAGCGGCGGCACCAAGGGGCTGTCGCTGTTCTACGTGCCGAAGTTCCACGTCGACCCCGAGACCGGCGAGCTCGGCAAGCGCAACGGCGTGCATGTGACAAACGTCGAGCACAAGATGGGCCTGAAGGTCTCCACGACGTGCGAGCTGCACTTCGGTGAGCACGAGCCTGCGGTCGGCACCCTCGTCGGCGACGTGCACGACGGCATCGCGCAGATGTTCCGCGTCATCGAGTACGCCCGGATGATGGTCGGCACCAAGGCGATCGCCACCCTGTCGACCGGCTACCTCAACGCGCTCGAGTACGCCAAGGAGCGGGTGCAGGGCGCCGACCTGACGCACATGGCCGACAAGTCCGCGCCGCGGGTGACGATCACCCACCACCCCGACGTGCGTCGCTCGCTCATGCTGCAGAAGGCCTACGCCGAGGGCATGCGCGCGCTCGTGCTGTACACCGCCTCCCTGCAGGATCTCGTCGCCCGCCACGAGATGTCGAGCGAGGGCGTGCACACCGAGCCCGGCATGGACGCCGAGCCCGGCTCCGAGGTCGACATGGCGATGCGCGTCAACGACCTGCTGCTGCCGATCGTCAAGGGAGTCGGGTCGGAGCGGGCGTGGGTGCTGCTGGGCACCGAGTCGCTGCAGACGCTCGGCGGATCGGGCTTCCTGCAGGACCACCCGATCGAGCAGTACGTGCGCGACGCGAAGATCGACACCCTCTACGAGGGCACGACCGCGATCCAGGGCATGGACTTCTTCTTCCGCAAGATCGTGCGCGACAAGGGCGGCGCGCTCGGGCACGTCGCCGAGCAGATCCAGGCGTTCGTCACCGACGGACCCGCCGAACTGGCCACCGAGCGTAAGCTGCTCGGTCGCGCCGGGGAGGACGTGCAGGCCATCCTCGGGTTCATGGTCGGCGAACTCATGAAGTCCGACCCGCGCACCGGTGAGGACAACGACCCGCGCAACCTCTACAAGGTCGGGCAGAACACCACCCGCCTGCTGATGACCGCGGGCGACGTGATGATCGGCTGGCTGCTGCTGCGCCAGGCGCAGGTGGCGCTGGAGGCGCTCGGTCGCGGCGGCATCTCGGAGGCCGACCGCAACTTCTACACCGGCAAGGTCGCCGCGGCCCGCTTCTTCGCCCGCACCGTGCTGCCGCTCATCGCCGGCGAGCGCGACATCGCCACCCACACCGACAACGCGCTCATGGACCTGCCCGAGGCGGCCTTCTGAGCAGTTCTCGCGGGGCCGTCACTGCAGCAACCACTTGATACACGCGGGACACGACGGAGCCGGCGCCCCCCGAGGACGCCGGCTACCCGATGATCCTGTCCCACAGGATCATCGGGCGTGGGTGCAGTCCAATCTGCGGACGTTTTCAGGTCGTCAGCCGGCCCCGGAGGCGGTGCGCCACCGCCTGCGGATCGTCGGCCTCGGTGAGCACGCGCACGACGACGGCGCGGGTGGCGCCGGCGTCGACGACCTGCGGCAGCGTCTGCTCGTCGATGCCGCCGATCGCGAACCACGGCGTTGTGTGCGGTCCGCCGGCGGCGGCGCGCACGAGGTCGAGCCCCACGCCCGGGCGCCCCGGTTTGGTGGGGGTGGCCCACACCGGGCCGGTGCAGAAGTAGTCGACGTCGGCGTCGTCGCGGGCGGCCGCCAGCTGCGTCTCGTCGTGGGTGGAGCGGCCGACGAGCGCACCGGGTGCGAGGCGACGGCACTGGGCGGGCGTGAGGTCGCCCTGCCCGACGTGCAATACGTCGGCGCCGGCGAGCACCGCGAGGTCGGCGCGGTCGTTGACGCTGAACAACGCACCGGCCTCCCGCGCGCGGCGGGCGAGTACCTCGAGCAGTTCCAACTCGCGAGCCGCCTCCAGCGACTTGTCGCGCAGCTGGATGATGTCGACGCCGCCGGCGAAGCAGGCCGCGACGAAGGCGTCGAAGTCACCGCGGGATTCGCGCGCGTCGGTGCACAGGTACAGGTGCGCCGCCGCCAGCCGGTCACGCACGGCGGCCGGTGCCGCGCCCGTCTTCTCGAATGCCGTCATGAGGGCTGCCTCCTGTCGTCGCGATCCTGCGCCAACCCTGGCACGCCGGGCGGCGGCCCGGCCCGCCCACCCCTGGGATGCCAGGGAGGACTGCCAGGGAGGCCACGGCGAGCGTGGTCGACCCGGCTGGGGCCACGCGAGCGGCCGGCTCGGCTGGGAATTCGCCGATTCGACTATCCCGTTCTGCGGGGCCCCGCGGGGCCGGGGCTGTGACCTGCGGGTTTTGCTGCGATGACCGATCGGGGACGCGTCGCGATCGTCGATCTGGCGAATCCTCGGCGGCACCTCGACGGAAAAGGGGGCCGGAAGGGGGCTGGATGGGGGCGGGAGGGGCTGGCCACGAGGGCAGCACGGCGGGCAGGGCGGCGAGACGGCGGGCAGGACGGCCAGACGGCGGGCGTACCGGCGAAGCGGCAGGCAGGGCGGCGAGGCGGCGGGCAGAGCGGCGAAGCGGCGGGCGTACGGGCGAAGCGGCAGGCAGGGCGGCGAGGCGGCAGGCGTACCGGCGCAGCGGCGGGCAGGGCGTCGGAGGCACGATTCGCCGCCTGCGCGGCTCGAACGTGGGGCGGGGCTGCCGGCGCGGACGGGCAGCGATACGGTGGAACATCCGCGGGAGCCACGACGCGCGGCCGATGTGACCGCCCCGGTGGCTGAGAGGGCGCCCGGTCGGCGCTGACCGCTCGAACCTGTCCGGATCATGCCGGCGAAGGGAGGGTGCCGTGCACGTCATCGTCATCGGGGCCGGCCTCGTCGGGCTCGCGACGTCCTGGCGGCTGCGGGCCGCGGGCGCGGAGGTCACGGTCGTCGATCCAGCTCCGGCCTGCGGGGCCACCCACGCCGCCGCGGGCATGCTCGCGCCGGTCGCCGAGACGTACTACCGCGAGGAGGCCCTCGGGCGCCTCGGGCTCGCGTCGGCGACCACGTACCCGGCGTTCGTCGACGAGGTGGGCGCCGCCCTGGGCCGCGATCGCGGCGAGGTCGGGTATCGCGACACGCGCACGCTCATCGTCGGCGCCGACGCCGCCGACCGCGGCAGCCTCGGCGACCTGTTCGACCTGACGATCGGCCTCGGGCTGAGCATGGAGCGGTTGACCACCCAGCAGGCGCGCCGGCTCGAACCGCTGCTGTCTCCCACACTGTCCTGTGCGTTTCTCGTCGAGGGCGACCACCAGGTCGACCCGCGCGTGCTCGCGCGGGCGCTGCTCGAGGCGCTGCCCGGAGCCGGGGCCGAGTTCGTCGAGCGGCGAGCGGCCGCGGTCACCGCCTCCGCCGGCGCGGTGAGCGGGGTGCGCCTCGACGACGGCACGCACCTGCGCGCCGACCGGGTCGTGCTCACCGCCGGTGTCGGTGCACGCGCCGTCGACGGCACGGGGGTCGACCTGCGAAACGCGCTGCGCCCCGTGTACGGCGACGTGCTGCGCCTCGACGCCCCGGCCAGCCTGCGCGGCCAGGTCACCGGCACGATCCGGGCGCTGGTCGCCGGCAAGCCCGCCTACCTCGTGCCGCGCGCCGACGGCTCGCTCGTGCTCGGCGCGACGAGCCGCGAGGACGGCAACCCGCGCGTCAGCGCCGGCGGCGTGCACGAGTTGCTGCGCGACGCGATCCGGCTGCTGCCCGCGCTCGCCGAGTTCGCCCTCGTGGAGACGGTGGCGCGGGCCCGCCCCGGAACCCCCGACAACGCACCCCTGCTCGGCCCGCTCCCGGTGGCCGGCCTCGTCGCCGCCACCGGCACGTACCGCAACGGCATCCTGCTCGCCCCGGCCGTCGCCGATGCCGTCGCCCACATGCTCGGGCTCGACGTCGAGTCGCCGCTGCCCGACCTGAGCCCGTTCGACCCCACCCGTTTCACCCGACCGCACGCGAGTCGGACGAAGGAGTCCGCGTGAACACTGCCACCGACGTCACGATCACCGTCAACGAGGAGTCGCGCACGCTGCCGGCGGGCGCCACCTGCCGCGACCTCGTGCAGGAGCTCACCGGCCGCGAGGTCGGCGCCGACGGGCGGCCCACGCAAGGCGCGGGCCTGGGCATCGCGCTCGCCGTCGACGGGGCGCTCGTCCCCCGCGCCGCCTGGAACTCCACGCCGCTGCAAGCGGGCCAGGCCGTCGAGGTCGTCACCGCCGTGCAGGGAGGCTGACGTGAGCGTGACCGCCCCCGCCGACGTCGCCGTCGAGCCGCTCGTCGTCGACGGCATCACCCTGACCTCCCGGCTCATCCTCGGAACCGGCGGCATTCCCAGCCTCGACGCGCTGGCCGCCGCGCTCGACTCCTCCGGCACCGAGCTGACGACCGTCGCGATGCGCCGCTACACCCCGAGCGAGGCGGGTTCGCTCTTCGAGCTGCTGACCGACCGCGGCATCCGGATCCTGCCGAACACCGCCGGCTGCTTCACGGCCCGCGAGGCGGTGCTGACCGCCGAGCTGGCGCGGGAGGCGCTGGAGACCGACTGGGTCAAGCTCGAGGTCATCGCCGACGAGACGACGCTGCTGCCCGACGCCCCGGAGCTGCTCGAGGCCGCCGAGCAACTCGTCGCCAAGGGATTCAAGGTGTTCGCCTACACCAACGACGACCCGGTCACCGCGCTGCGCCTCGAGGAGCTGGGGTGCGTGGCGGTCATGCCGCTCGGCGCGCCGATCGGCACCGGGCTCGGCATCCTCAACCCGCACAACATCGAACTGATCGTGTCGCGGGCGCAGGTGCCGATCGTGCTCGACGCGGGCATCGGCACCGCCTCCGACGCCACCCTGGCGATGGAACTCGGGTGCGACGCGGTGCTGCTGGCGACCGCGGTGACCCGGGCGCACGACCCGGGCCGGATGGGTGCGGCTTTCCGGCACGCGGTGGCGGCGGGCTGGCTCGCGCGACATGCCGGGCGCATCCCCAAGCGGGAACACGCACTGGCGTCCTCGCCGATGGACGGGCGACCCGACCTGTGAGCGCGACGTCCCCCGCCCCGGCCTCCGCACGCTGGACCCCGCCGCCGCTGCCCGCGCTCGTGGAGCCGGGCCCGCAGCTGACTCCCGAGCAGGCCCGCCGCTACTCGCGGCACGCGATCCTGCCGGGCATCGGCATCGAGGGGCAGCGCCGGCTCCTCGCCGCGAAGGTGCTCGTCATCGGGGCCGGCGGCCTCGGCTCCCCCGCGCTGCTGTACCTGTCGGCGGCCGGGGTCGGCACGATCGGGGTCATCGACGACGACGTGGTCGACGAGTCGAACCTGCAGCGACAGGTCGTGCACGGCGTCGGCGACGTCGGCCGCCCCAAGGTGGAGTCGGCCCGCGACGCGATCGGGCGGCTCGACCCGGCGATCGAGGTCATCACGCACCAGGAGCGGTTGACGGTGCAGAACGCGCTCGACATCGTCTCCGGCTACGACCTCGTGCTCGACGGCGCGGACAACTTCGCGACCCGCTACCTCGTCGCCGACGCCTGCGAGATCACCGGCACGCCCTGCGTGTGGGGCTCGATCCTGCGCTTCGACGGGCAGGTCAGCGTGTTCTGGCCCGGCCGCGGACCGGTGTACCGCGACGTCTTTCCCGACCCGCCCGATCCGGCGCTCGTGCCGTCGTGCGCGGAGGCGGGGGTCTTCGGGGTGCTGTGCGCCGCGATCGGCGCGGCGATGGGCACGGAGGCGGTCAAGCTCATCACCGGTGTCGGACGCACCCTCGTCGGGCGGCTGCTCATCTACGACGCCCTCGACGCGACCTGGCACGACCTGTCGATCCGCCCCGACCCGGCGCGGGAGCCGGTGCGCGAACTCGTCGCGGTCGGCGACTACTGCGCGGTGCCGGGCTCGGCGCCCACGCAGGCGGGGCCGGAACGCCCCCTGGGCTCGGAGCTCGACGTGGCCGCCTTCGACGAGCTGCTCGCGGCCCGCGCGCGCGGCGAGAACACCGTCGACCTCATCGACGTGCGCGAACAGGTCGAGTGGGACCTCGGCCACATCGACGGCGCCCGGCTCGTGCCCAAGGACGAGATCCTCTCCGGCGCCGTCGAACTCCCCCGCGACCGGCCGCTCCTGCTGCACTGCGCCGCCGGCGCCCGCTCCGGCCAGGTGCTCGACCACCTCCTGGCGCGCGGGTACACCGACGTGCGGCACCTGCTCGGCGGCTACAACGCCTGGGCCGCCGAGCACGCCAGCGACGCCGTCGACGGCTGAGGCGCCCCGAAAATCACAGCGCGTGAGCGCGGGCCGACAGATGCGCCACCGCTCGCATGGCACGTGCCGCCTTATCGCGACGCGCGGCGCGACGCGCTGTCACGACTCGGCCTTTACCTAGGGGTGAATGAGCAGGGAGCGCCGACCGCGCAGGACGATCCCGTGCTGCTTCGCCTCCCTGGCCAGCGGATCGTCGCGTCGGAGGTGTTCGGCCCAATCCTCAAGGGTGAAAGTCAGAAGATCGGCCTCGTTTCCGCTCCAGTCACGGATCGCGAACCGCAGTTGTTCGAGTTGCAGTTCCCACGTCGCCTCCTGTGCGGGTTCCAAGGCCCGGTGCAGTAGGAGCAGGTCCACATCGCTGTGGCCATCAGCATCCCCTCGGGCCCACGAGCCGAACAGAACCAACAGCGCAGCCGGAACCTCCCAGAGCGCGACACGGTCAACGATGCGCTGCCGCAACGCAGCCGACGCGTTCACGAGGGCCCGGATCGGCTCGATCATGACGTGTGACTCGTTGATCTGATAGCCGCGCACGCGGCCCACCTGGCTCTGATGCACCAGCCCCGCTCGGGTCAGTCGATCGAGCGTCGCCCGCACGCCAGGCACCGTCGCCCCCGTCGAGTCCGCGACCTCCCGCGTGGTCCACTGCCGGCTCTGGTGCGCTAGGCACGCGAGCACCCGCAGGTCCAGCGTCGGGGCGACTGACGCCACCGGTTCGGACAAGTCCATCGGCACCTCCCGTACAACACGTGCTCCTGTGAAAGTCTACTTTCTTCGAAGTAAGTAGACTTACACAGGAGATGGGCGTCGTGAGGGCCGTGGCGAGCCTATTTCGTCCTGCCCGCTCGCGCGCGCGTGACGGTCGGACGGCCGTTGCGGCCTCGGCTCCCGGAAGACCTTGCGGCCGCCGACGGTCCAGGCGGTCAGGGCCGTCAGGGGCGGCAGACGCCGTCCTGGCGGGCTGCCTGCGCGACGGCGGCGGACACGGCGGGCGCGACGCGCTCGTCGAACGCCGAGGGCACGATGTAGTCGGGCGCCAGGTCGCCGCCGACGACGTCGGCGATCGCAGCGGCCGCGGCCGACTTCATGTTCTCGGTGATGCGCCGCGCCCTCGCGTCGAAGGCGCCGCGGAACACGCCGGGGAACGCGAGCACGTTGTTGATCTGGTTCGGGAAGTCGCTGCGGCCCGTCGCGATGACGGCGGCGATGTCCGCAATGAGCTCCGGACGGATCTCCGGGTTGGGGTTGGCCATCGCGAAGACGATCGGGTCGGCGGTCATCGAGCGCACGTCCTCGACCGTGAGCAGGTTCGGGCCGGCGAGCCCGACGAACGCGTCGGCGCCGGCGATGACGTCGGTGATCGTGCCCGCGAGCCGGTGCGGATTCGTGTTGCCGGCGAACCACCGTTTGCTGGCGTTGAGGTCTTCCCGGCCGGTGTGCACGGCGCCCTGCCGGTCGACGCCGATGATGTTGCGCACCCCGGCCGCCATGAGCATCTTGCTCACCGCGACCCCGGCCGCACCGACTCCGGCCACGACGACCTTGAGATCCTCGTGCCGCTTGCCGACGAGCCGCAGGGCGTTGCGCAGCGCCGCGACCGCGACGATCGCCGTGCCGTGCTGGTCGTCGTGGAACACCGGGATGTCGAGCGCCTCGATGAGCCGCTCCTCGATCTCGAAGGCGCCCGGCGCCGCGATGTCCTCGAGGTTGATGCCGCCGAACGTCGGCGCCACCTTCGTCACGAGGTCGACGATCTCGTCGGGGTTCTTCGTGTCGACGCACAGCGGAAACGCGTCGACGCCGCCGAAGTGCTTGAAGAGCATCGCCTTGCCCTCCATCACCGGCATCGCCGCGTGCGGGCCGATGTCGCCGAGGCCGAGCACCGCCGTGCCGTCGGAGACGATCGCGACCGTGTTGCGCCGGATCGTGAAGTCGTGCGACGACTCCTCGTTCTCCGCGATCTCCATGCACACGCGGGCCACGCCGGGCGTGTAGGCCATCGCGAGGTCGTCCATGTCGACCAGCGGCGACGTGCCCGAGACCTCGATCTTGCCGCCCTCGTGCATCCGGAAGGTGCGGTCGTTCCACTCCAGGATCTCGACGCCGTCGAGCGCCTCGATCGCCGCGCGCACCTGCCGCTGGTGGGCCTCGCTGCCGCAGTACACGACGAGGTCGTCGGTGAGGTGCGAGGTCTTGACGACGAAACCCTCCAGCCCCGTGATGTTCGCGCCGACCTCGCCGATCGCCACGGCGAGGCGCCCGAGCGTGCCGGGGCGGTTGACCATGCGCACCCGCATGTGAATGGAGTAGGCGGGGGTCGGGGTAGGCGTCATCGACATAGCTCGAAGGCTACTGTCGGCCGCGCGAGCGACGCCGTCAGGGTCGGCCTCAGGCGGCGCCCGACAGCGACTCGCGCCGGAACAGCCAGACGCCCAACGGGGTCGCGATCGCGAGCCCGTCGAGCCGGAGCCCGGCCGCGGCCACCTGTTCGCGCAGCACCCCCGCGAACTGCAGGTCGTTGCCGCCCGGCTCGGGGCGGCCGCGGCGGGCGATGATCGCCACCAACCGCGGAGCGACCCGCGCCTGCGCGACGCCCTCCAGCAGCGGAGTCAGCGCCGCGCGCTGCGTCGGCGACGGCGCGTCGAAATCCCACCGGTCGATCGCGATCGGCTGGTGCATCCGCCCGTCGGGCCCGCACAGCAGCAGGTACAGGCAGCCGCCGAACCGGCTTTCCATGCTCGCGCACAGGTCGACGACGTCGGCGAGGATGTCGGGGTCGCTGATGGGTCGCTCGGCCCATCCGGGAGGAAGATCCTGAAAACTCATGCCCTCACGATGCCGCGCCCACGACACACCTGGCCGCCGTTATCCACAAGCCTGTGGATAACGGCGGCCAGAGTCGCAATGCCGAGCGTCAGGGCGGCAGCGTCAGGCCGCCAGGGTGAGGGGGACGGCTGCGCGCGACAGCACGACGTCGACGAGGCGGTCGTCGTCGGCGAGCGGGGGCGCCACGACGTCGGCCCCGGCGGCACTCGCCCGGCGCGCCCCGGCGTCGAGCAACCGGCCCGGCGCGAGGAACCACGGCACGACCGCCGGCCGGGCCGCGCCGCGCGCCCGCACCGACTCCACGGCGGATTCCAGGCTCGCACCCCGGGTGACGAATCCGGCGCGCACCGGCACGTCCAGCGCCCGCTGGACACGCTCGGCGACGGCGTGCACCTCGCGGTTCGCCGACTCGTGCGAGGAGCCGGTGCCGAGCAGCACGACACCCTCGTGCCCCTGCGCGACGAGGGCGCGGGCGCGGGAGGCGACGGCGGCGTCGAGCAGCGGATGCGGGCCGAGCGCGGCCCCGATCCGCACGCTGACGTCGCGGCGGCCCGCGAGCGACTCCCGCACGCGCCCCGGCAGGTCGTCGGTGGCGTGGAACGCGGTGCCCAGCAGCAGCGGCACGATGCGCACCTCGCCGCGCAACCCGGCGAGCACGTCCTCCAGCAGCGGTTCGGACAGCTCCAGGAACGCGAGTTCGACGCGGCCACCCGCTCGCGCGGCCACGCGTTCGCGCAGGTCACGCAGGGTCTGCGCCGAACGGGGGTCGCGGCTGCCGTGCCCGACGAGCAGCAGCGTCGGGCTCGTCGGGCGGGCGCGTCGAGCCGTCACGGGCTGAGCCACTCGTCGTCCTCGGCGTCCTTGGGCAGGATGCCGAACCCGGGCGGACCGGCCATGCCAGCGGCCAGGGTGGCCCCGGTGTTCGGGTCGATGAGGATGAACGCGCCGGTCTCACGCAGCCGCACGTAGTCGTCGACCGCGACCGGCTCGGCCAGCTGCACCTCGACCCGGGCGATGTCGTTGAGTCCGATCGGCCGGCCGTGCGAGACCCACGCCGAGGCGTCCAGGTCCCAGTGCGCGCCGACGTCACGGACGATGGCGCGCACGGTCGCGGTGCCGACCTTGGCGAGCACCCGCGCACCCGTGACGCCCTGCCGCTCGGCGAGCCACGCGACGGTGCCGGAGATCTCCCGCACCTCCTGCGGCACGCCCTTGACGTGGCTGAGCACCTGACCGCGGCCGACGTCGAGCTCGTCGGCGAGCAGCACGGTCACCGAGTCGCCCGAGCTGGCTCGCTCCACCGGGCCCCAGGGGGTGTCGATGCCGGTGACCCGCGAGCGCAGGCCGCCGGGGGTGACGAGCACGTCCTCGCCGACCGCCACGGCGCCGGAGGCGATCCGGCCGGCCAGTCCGCGGTAGTCCGGGTGCTCCGGCGTGCGCGGGCGGATGACCAGCTGCACGGGCAGGCGCAGCGGCAGTTCCTCGGTGCGCACGTCGAGGTCTTCCAGGATGTGCAGCAGCGGCGGCTCGTCGCTCCACGACGGGCCGGGCTCGACGACGCCCTCGCCGGTCAGCGCCGAGACGGCCAGCACCTGCAGGTTGCTCAGGCCGAGCGAGTCGGCCACCTCGACGACGTCGCGGGCGACCTCGTCGAAGCGTTCCTGGCTCCAGTCGACCGCGTCCATCTTGTTGACCGCGACGATGACGTGCGGAACCCGCAGCAGCGCCATGACCGCCAGGTGGCGGCGGGTCTGCACGAGCACGCCGTTGCGGGCGTCGACGAGCACGAGCGCGGCCTGCGCGGTCGACGCGCCGGTCACCGTGTTGCGGGTGTACTGCGTGTGCCCGGGGGTGTCGGCGAGCACGAAACTGCGCTTGGGCGTGGAGAAGTAGCGGTACGCGACGTCGATCGTGATGCCCTGCTCGCGCTCGGCGCGCAGCCCGTCGGTCAGCAGCGCCAGGTCGACCTGCTCGCTGCCGCGGCGTCGGCTGGCGTCCTCGATCGCCTCGTACTGGTCGGCGAGGATCGACTTGGTGTCGAACAGCAGCCGCCCGACGAGTGTCGACTTGCCGTCGTCGACCGAGCCCGCGACGACCAGGCGCAGCTCGCGCCGGCCCTGGGCGGGCGCAGCGGAGTCGGTGGCGTCGGTGGTCGACTCGGTGATGGTGCTCATCAGAAGTAGCCCTCTCGCTTGCGGTCCTCCATGGCGGCCTCGGAGAGGCGGTCGTCGGCGCGGGTGGCGCCGCGCTCGGTGAGCCGGCTCACCGAGATCTCGGCGATGACGTCGTCGAGCGTCGTGGCGGTGGAGTCGACGGCGCCGGTGCAGGAGCCGTCTCCGACGGTGCGGTAGCGCACCGTGCGCGTCTCCAGCCGCTCGCCGTTGCGCGGGCCGCCCCACGGGCCGGGGGTCAGCCACATGCCGTCGCGCAGGAACACCTCGCGCTGGTGGGCGTAGTAGATGCTCGGCAACTCCACACGATCCTGGGCGATGTAGCGCCACACGTCGAGCTCGGTCCAGTTGCTCATCGGGAACACGCGGGTGTGCTCGCCGGGGGCGTGCCGGCCGTTGTACAGCGTCCACAGCTCGGGGCGTTGGTTGCGTGGGTCCCAGCTGCCGAACGCGTCGCGGATCGAGAACACCCGCTCCTTGGCGCGGGCGCGGTCCTCGTCGCGGCGCGCGCCGCCGAGCACGGCGTCGAACTTGTGTTGCACGATCGTGTCAAGCAGCGGAACGGTCTGCAGCGGGTTGCGGGTGCCGTCGGGGCGCTCGACGAGGCGGCCGTCGGCGATCCAGTCCTCGACCTTGGCGACGACGAGGTTGTGTCCACCTTCTGCGACAACACGGTCGCGGTACTCGATGACCTCGGGCAGGTTGTGCCCCGTGTCGACGTGCACGAGCGTGATCGGCAGCGGAGCCGGTGCCAGGGCCTTGCGGGCCAGGTGCAGCAGCACCGCGGAATCCTTGCCGCCGGAGAACAGCAGCGCGGGCCGGTCGAACTCGGCGACGACGTCGCGCACGATCTGGATGCCCTCGGCCTCCAGCATGCGCAGCGAGTCGTCCAGCGTCGGCGCGATGGGGGCGCCGTCGTCGGTCTGCGGGTCGGCGGTCAGCGTCACAGCAGGTCCCTTTCAGCCAGGAGAGTGAGGAGCACGTCGACGTCGGCCGCCAGGTCGGTACCGGTCGTGTCGAGCCTCAGGTCGGGGTCGGTGGGGGCTTCGTAGGGGTCGTCGACCCCGGTCAGCGACGAGATCTCGCCGGCGGCGTGCTTGGCGTACAGGCCCTTGACGTCGCGCCGCGCGCACTCGTCGACCGGGGTCGCGACGTGCACCTCGACGTAGGCGCTGCCATCGGCGTTGTGGCCGGCCCGCACCGCGGCACGGGTCTGCTCGTAGGGTGCGATGACCGGCACGAGCGCGATGACACCGTGCTTGGCGAGCATGCGCGCGAGGTAGCCGACGCGGCCCACGTGGGCGTCCCGGTCGGCGCGGGTGAACCCGAGCCCGGGCGAGAGCGCCTCGCGCAACTCGTCGCCGTCGAGCACCTCGACGCGACGGCCGCGCTCGCGCAGCACGTCGGCCAGCGCGTAGGCGATCGTCGACTTGCCGGCGCCGGACAGACCGGTGAGCCAGATCGTCACGCCGGGAGCGCCCGGCGCGGTGGTCGCCGCGGCCGCCGCGGGAGCCGGGGCGCTCACAGGTTGATCCCGCACTCGATCTTGCCGGTGCCGGCCCAGCGGCCCGAGCGCGCGTCCTCGCCGGGGGCGACCTTGCGGGTGCACGGCGCGCACCCGATCGAGGGGTAGCCCTGGGCGATGAGCGGATTGACGATGACGTCGTGCTCGGCGATGTACGCCTCGACGTCGGCGTCCGTCCACGCCGCGAGCGGCGAGATCTTGACCCGGCGCCGGCGCAGGTCGAAGGAGATCTGCGGGGTGCCCTTGCGGGTCACGGCCTCCGAACGGCGCATGCCGCTGCCCCACGCCTCGTAGTTCTCCATCGCCTCGTCCAGCGGGGCCTCCTTGCGCAGGAGGCAGCACAGGTCGGGGTTGGTGCCGAACAGGTCCTTGCCGTACGTCTCGTCCTGCTGGGCGGGCGTCTGCTCGGGCACGAGGTCGATGACGTTGACGTCGTAGCGCTCCCGCACGGCGTCGCGCGTGGCCAGCGTCTCGCCGAAGTGGTACCCCGTCTCCAGGAAGAGCACGTCGGTGCCGGGGGCGACCTGCGAGACGAGGTGCGCGAGCACGGTGTCCTGCATGGAGGCGGTCAGCGCCCACCTGCTGCCGAAGGTGCGGGCCGCCCACGCGATGACGTCGCGGGCGTCGGCGTCGTGGCCCTCGCTGATGCCGAGTTCGGCGATCCCTTCGTCGACGATCCGCTGCAGTTCGTCGGCCGAACGCAGCACGGGTCGCCCACTGATCTGTGCAGTCATGCTTGTCTCCTTGGCGTCGCGTGATGCGAGCCGGTCCATACGAAGGCTGGTCGAGGACGCCTCAGACGAGCAGGTCCTCGGGGGCGCGCTGTGCCCACTGGGCGAACCGCTCGCCCGGGGTGTGGCCCTGTGCGTAATGACGCACGACGCGCTCGACATATTCCGGCAGCTCGGCGGCGGTCACCTTGTGCCCGCGCAGCTTTCGCCCATATCCGGCGTCCAGGCCGAGGCCGCCGCCGAGGTGCACCTGAAAGCCCTCGACCTGATTGCCCTCGTCGTCGGTGACGATCTGACCCTTGAGGCCGATGTCGCTCGTCTGGATGCGGGCACAGCTGTTCGGGCAGCCGTTGATACCGACGTTGACCGGGTTCTCCAGGTCGACGTCGCTCAGCCGCGACTCGAGCTCGCCGACGAGCGTGGCCGCGCGGCCCTTCGTCTCGACGATCGCGAGCTTGCAGTACTCCAGCCCCGTGCAGGCCAGCGTGCCGCGGCGCCACGTCGAGGCGCGCGCCAGCAGACCCAGCGGCTCGACGGTGGCGATGAGCTCGTCGACCTTCTCCGGGGCGACGTCGAGCACGAGCAGCTTCTGCAACGGGGTCAGGCGGATGCGCTCGGACCCCGCCGCGCGGGCGGCGTCGGCCACCTGCTGCAGGATCGAGCCGCTGACACGTCCGGCGATCGGGGAGAACCCGACGATGCGGTTGCCGTCGTTCTGCTCGTGCACGCCGACGTAGTCGAGCGGCTCGGCCGGCGCCTGCGCGGCCGGACCGTCCTTGAATTCGCGCTTGAGGTACTCGGTTTCGAGGATCTCGCGGACCTTCTCGGCGCCGATGTCTTGTACCAGGTACTTCAGCCGGGCCTTGTTGCGCAGGCGCCGGTAACCGTAGTCGCGGAAGAACGCGGTGACCGCGTGCCAGACCTCGGGGACCTCCTCCAGCGAGACCCAGGCGCCCAGCCGCACGGCCAGGTGCGCACTGGTGCTCAGGCCGCCGCCGACGAGCACGTCGAAGCCGGGGCCGTACTCGGGGTGCTCGACCCCGACGAAGCTGATGTCGTTGATCTCGGGCACGGCGTCCCAGGACCAGCTCACGCTCGTCTTGTACTTGCGCGGCAGGTTCGACAGCGTGGGGTCGCCGATGAAGCGCTCCTTGATCTGCGCGATCGCGGGGGCGGCGTCGACGACCTCGTTCGCGGCCACGCCCGCGACCGGCGAACCGAGGATGACGCGGGGGCAGTCGCCGCACGCCTCGGTGGTGTCCAGGCCGACCGCGGCCAGGCGCTCCCAGATGACCGGGACGTCCTCGATGCGCACCCAGTGCAGCTGGATGTTCTGCCGGTCGGTGATGTCGGCGCTGTCGCGCGCGAACTCCGTGGAGATGCCGGCGATCGTCTCCAGCTGCGCCAGGCTCAGCGCGCCGCCGTCGACGCGCACGCGCATCATGAAGTGCACGTCGTCGAGCTCCTCGGGCTCCAGCTGGGCGGTGCGGCCACCGTCGATCCCGGGCTTACGCTGCGTGTACAGGCCCATCCACCGGAAGCGTCCGCGCAGGTCGTCGCTGGGGATCGAGTCGAACCCCTGCACGGCGTACTGCTCGAGGATGCGGGTGCGCACGTTCAGCGGGTTGTCGTCGCGCTTGAATTCCTCGTTGTGGTTCAACGGGTCGCGCTGCCCCAGCGCCCACTGTCCCTCGGGTCGGGGCTGGCGGCCGGATCCGCGGCGGGGACGGGCGCCACGATCGGCGGGCGCGCCCTCGCGCTTCGCATAATCCTGGGTTGTGATGGCCATACCGCGAGCTTATATACGCTCGGAGACGGTTCGCCCAGGTGTCCACCTATCGGTCGCCACGCGCGCTCAGCGCCCTCGGGCGCTGTCGAGTCGGCGGAGGGGGCGACCCCACCGGCGACCGAGGCCGCGACCGAACCGGCGACCCAACGGGCTCCCGACGGGTCGGCCGACGCGGCGGTAGCGCAGGGCGGATTCGACGCCGCCCCGATCGCCCAGATCCTCGCCGCGGGCGAAGTCCGCCCAGATCGCGCGCAGCCCGCGGCCGGCCCGGTCTACCTCGACCCAGTCGGCGCCGGTCAGGAGCGACGCCGTGCGCCAGGCCTGTTCGCCGCCGAAGAGCAACGGAAGGTCGATCGTGTGCGCGGCGCCCCACTCGTTGTCGGCGCGGTCGGCGCGGGCGGCGCGGGCGGCGCGGTCGGCGCGGTCGGCGCCGAAGTCGATGACATAGCGCCACGCCTGGCCGCCCGCGGCGGCGTGCCGGCGGGCGAAGCGGCGCGCGGCCCGCCCGTACACCGCCTCCGTCGCGGCCCCCACGAGCGCACGGCGCAGGGCGGGCCCGAGGTGCGGGCGGCTCAAGGGGCTGCGCAGGGCCTCGATGCGCGGCACGAACAGCCGGGCCTCCTCGCGGGTGTACCCGATGAGCACCGGGATGTCGGGCGCGACCTCGTCCCAGGCCGCGTCGATCCCCCGCTCCGCGGGCAGCGGCGGGTAGCCGTACTGCGGTCCGAACGGCATCGCCGAGCGCAGGCCGTGCCGGGCGGCGGCGCGGGAGACCGCCTCCTGGCGGGTGACGAGTTCGTCGACCGGAGCGCGCGGGTCGAGCGGACCCGCCGCCGACTGCATCGCCTGCGTCATCGCCGCGCGGCCGCGGGAGATGCCGAGCGGTGCGCTCTGGATGATCGCGCGGGCGAAGAGCCCGGTCGCGCCCGGTACGGCCATGAGGTGGGCGACCGCGTCGGCGCCGGCCGACTGCCCGACCAGCGTCACCCGAGCCGGGTCGCCACCGAACGCGGCGATGTTGCGGTGCACCCAGCGCACCGCCTCCAGCTGGTCGAACAGGCCGAGGTTGGCCGGTCGCCCGTGCGCGCCGCCGAGGTAGCCGAACAGCCCGAGCCGGTAGGTGACGGTGACGACGATGACGCGCTGCTCGGCGACGAGGGCGCGGGGGTCGCAGTTGCGCAGGTCGCCGGCGCCGGAGACGTAGGCACCGCCGTGGATCCACACGAGAACCGGCAGCTGTTCGCCCGCGCCCCGACCGGCGGGCAGCGTGATCGAGAGCCGCTGGCAGTGCTCGTCGGTGCGCGTCGATTCCGCGACGGCCCAGCCGCCGAGCACCTCGTCGAGAAACGGCACCGGGGCCTGCGGACACGGCGGTGACCACTGCGTCGCCTGCAGGGGCTCGGAGTCGGGGCGATCGGCCAGGGGCGTCGGCAACTCGAAGCGGTCGGCGGCCGCGTACGGGATGCCGGTCGCCCGGTGCACGTCGCCGTCGACCCAGCCGACGACGGGTCCGCACGGCGGCCGGAAGGTCGGTCTCCGGCTCGTGCCGTTCGGCTCGGCCGGAGTCGGGTCGGCCGGAGTCGGGTCGGCCGGAGTCGGCTCGGTCGGAGTCGGCTCGGTCGGCTCTTTCGTCTCGATCGGCGCGTCGTTCACCCGGTCGATTCTCGCGCGCGGC
>JBDIAM010000007.1:0-28764 GCA_039812445.1 Piscicoccus intestinalis
TTCACCGGGCACAAGGCGCTGGGCCCGCTGGGCATCGGCGCGCTGTGGGGCCGCTACGAGCTGCTCGCGGCCATGCCGCCGTACGTGACCGGCGGCTCGATGATCGAGCTGGTGCGGATGGAGGGGTCGACGTACGCGGCCCCGCCGCAACGGTTCGAGGCGGGCGTGCCGATGGCCGCGCAGGCGGTCGGTCTCGCCGCGGCTCTGGACTATCTGTCGGAGGTCGGCATGGATCGGGTGCAGGCCCACGACCGCGAGCTCGTCGGCTACACGCTGCAGCTCCTGGGCGAGCGTGACTGGGTGCGCACGCTCGGCCCGAGCGACCCGGCGATCCACGCGGGCGCCGTGGCGTTCACCGTCGAGGGCGTGCACCCGCACGACGTCGGGCAGATCCTCGACGACTCCGGCGTCGCGGTCCGCACCGGGCACCACTGCGCGTGGCCGCTGCACCGGCACCTGCGGATCGCGGCCAGCACCCGCGCGAGCTTCGGGGTGTACACGACCCGCTCGGAGATCGACGCGCTCGTGCAGGCCCTCGACCGGGTGCCGCAGGTCATGGGGGTGGGGGTCTGATGGACCTGTACGCCGAGCTGATCCTCGACCACAGCAAGCGCCCGCACCACGCCGGCCTGCGCGAGCCGTTCGACGCGCAGACCTACCACGTCAACACGAGCTGCGGCGACGAGGTGACCCTGCGGGTGCGGCTGGACCACACCGGCTCCGAGCCGGTCGTCGCCGACGTCAGCTACGACAGCATCGGCTGCTCGATCTCGATCGCGTCGGCCTCGATCCTCGCCGAGGAGACGATCGGGCACACCGTGCCGGAGGCGCTGGAGACCTTCGAGGCGATGCGCGCGATGCTCACCAGCCGCGGCACCGACCCCGGTGACGAGGAGATCATCGGAGACGGTGTGGCCCTCGCCGGCGTCTCCCGCTACCCCGCCCGCGTCAAGTGTGCGCTGCTCGGCTGGAGCGCGTTCACCGACGCCCTCGCCCGCGCCGGCGCGGACATCTCCGCGGTGTCCCACGGCAGTGACCACCCCGCCGAACCCACCACGACCTCGTAGGAGGCGACCATGACCGAACAGAACACTGTGCAGACGCCCGCGCAGGGCCCGACGCCCGCGAACGCGATCGACGTCGAAGAGGCGATGCGCGATGTCGTCGACCCGGAGCTCGGCATCAACGTCGTCGACCTCGGGCTCGTCTACGGGGTGACCGTCGACCCGCAGGGCCACGCGATCATCGACATGACGCTGACCTCGGCGGCCTGCCCGCTCACCGACGTCATCGAGGACCAGACGGCCGCCGCCCTGGAGGACGTCGTCACGACTCACCGCATCAACTGGGTGTGGATGCCGCCGTGGGGTCCGGACAAGATCACCGAGGACGGCCGCGAGCAGCTGCGGGCGCTCGGCTTCAACGTGTGAGATGAATCCCCTCGCCCCGGTCGATCCGTATCCCACGGACCCGGCCGGGGCGCGGTTGTCGGGTGATACTGCAGGGACGGTTCAGACGAAGGAGTCCCCATGGTCAACCTGGCAGCCAACCTCCCGGCCACCGCCGCGCGCACTCCGGACGCGCTCGCGATCCGGCAGGACGACACCACGCTGACGTTCGCGCAGCTCGACGAAGCCGCGGCGGCCTGCGCCGGGTACCTGCGGGCGCGGGGCATCGAGGCCGGAGACCGGGTGGCGATGTCGCTGCCCAACATCCCCGCCTACGCGATCGTCTACTACGGCGCGCTGCGTCTCGGCGCGATCGTCGTGCCGATGAATCCGCTGTTCAAGCCGCGGGAGGTCGCCTTCTACCTGGAGGACTCCGGCGCCCGCCTCCTCGTCGGCCTGACCGACGACGCCCGCACCGGGGCCGAGCAGACGGGGGTGCCGTTCCTCGACGTCACGACGCTGCCCCAGGTGCTCCAGGAGGCGGAGCCGGTGACCGAGATCGAGGAGCGGGCCGACTCCGACATCGCGGTGTTGCTGTACACCTCGGGCACGACCGGTCGCCCCAAGGGCGCATCGTTGACGCACCACAACCTGCAGACCAACCAGGACGTGTCCGGACGCACGCTGCTGGAGGTCACCCCCGACGACGTCATCATGGGCTGCCTGCCGCTGTTCCACGTCTTCGGCATGACGTGCGGGCTCAACGTCGCGGTGCACTCGGGCGCGACGCTGACGATGATCCCGCGGTTCGACCCGACGAAGGCGCTGGAGGTCATCGAACGCGACAAGGTCACGGTCTTCGAGGGTGTGCCGACGATGTACGGCGCGATCCTCGGCGCGGCGCGGTCGGCCTCCGGGCAGCACGATCTGAGTTCGCTGCGGGTGTGCATCAGCGGCGGCTCGTCGATGCCGCTGGAGGTCATGCGGGCCTTCGAGGAGCAGTTCGACTGCATCATCCTCGAGGGGTACGGGCTGTCGGAGACGTCGCCGGTCGCGACCTTCAACCGCCCCGACCTGGAACGCAAACCCGGCACGGTCGGCCCGGCCGTCGAGGGCGTGCGGGTGCGCTGCGTGGACACCGAGGACAACGACGTCCCGGTCGGGGAGATCGGCGAGATCGTCATCGCCGGCGACGCGGTGATGAGCGGCTACTGGAACCGGCCGGACGCCACGCAGGAGGCGATCCGCGACGGCTGGTTCCACTCCGGCGACCTGGGGAGGATGGACGAGGACGGTTTCGTCTCGATCGTCGACCGCACCAAGGACATGATCATCCGCGGTGGCTACAACGTGTACCCGCGCGAGATCGAGGAGGTGCTGTACGAGCACCCGGCGGTCGCGGAGGCGGCGGTCGTCGGCGTCCCGCACGAGACGCACGGCGAGGAGGTCTGCGCCTACGTGGTGCTCGCCGAGGGACAGAGCGCCACCCCCGAGGAGATCCAGGAGCACGTCAAGCAGCAGGTGGCCGCCTACAAGTACCCCCGCACGGTGCGGATCATCGAGGCGCTGCCGAAGGGGGCGACCGGCAAGATCCTCAAGCGGGAACTGCGCGAGGCCTGAGGCCGCGGACGCGACCGGGGCTCGCGTGACACGCACGAGCCCCGCGGGTTCGGCGAACCCCTGGCCGATCCCGCGGGGCCCGTGTCCCCAGGTCGGGTTTCCGCAACCCCCTGGACGCGGAAACCCTGTTCGCCACCTGATCCTCAGAGGTCCGCCAGCGGCCCGCAGCGGCCGGACGAGGCATTCGGGTCGTCCTCGTCGTACTGGTCGTACTCGTCGTACCAGGTAGCGAATTCCGTGAGCGAGCGCAGCACGACGTCCGCGCCCGCGGCTCGCAGAGCCTGTTCGTCGTGGGCGCCGGTCGTCACCGCGACCGCCAGCGCATCGGCGCCGCGAGCGGCGAGCACGTCGCCGGGATGGTCGCCGACGTACACCCAGGCGCCCTCCTCGCGCAGCGCCGCGGATTTCTGCGCGGCGAACCGGTCGCCGTGCAGCGTGTCGACGTGCGCCGCCAGGCCCGCCTCCGTGACGGCGGCGCGGCCCATCCAGTCGACCTTGGCGGTGACGACGAGGGCGCGGTCGCCGTGGCGTCGCACGGCCTCCAGGGCGGCGACGGCTCCCGGCATGGCCGGGGCGGCGGGTGCGTCGTCGCGGTGGTAGAGCTCGCGGTAGGCGGTGACGAAGGCGTTGACGTCGAGGCCGGGGCTCAGGGCAGCCACCTTGTCGGCGAGGGGAACTCCCAGGTGCGGCACGATGAGCTCCGCCGGCACCCGCGCGCCGAGGGCGGCGAATGCCGCGACGGCGGAGGCCAGGATGCGAGCTCGCGTGTCGACGAGCGTGAGGTCGAGGTCGAAGCCCACAGCGCGTGAACCCACCTCACGCCGCGCGCCGGCCACTCCATCCACTCCGTCCTCGTGCTGCTGTGCTGCTGGTGCGATCTGCCGGGCGCGTCCAGCGAGTGCCGGGCCGGTGCGCACCTGGCGGTGCCGCCCGCACCGGTCGCCGCGACAGCCGTCAGGTTGCCGCCGCGGCGACCGGGGAGCGAGTTTCGGTGCCCGCCGTCGCCGGGCGTCGGTCTCTCGACGACGGCGGGGCGTGGTCGCGGTTGCGTCAGACGCGACCGAACGAGGCGCCGGAGCGCACGCTCGACAGCTTCACGGAGCTGCCGCTGTTCGGGGCGTGCCACATCTTGCCGTTGCCGGCGTAGATGCCGACGTGGTGCTTGCGGGCGCCGCCGTAGAAGACGAGGTCACCCGGGCGGGCCTTGCTGCGGCTGATCTTCTTGCTGGCGCGGTACTGCGCGTGCGCGGTGCGCGGCAGCGACTTGCCCGCCTTGCGGTACGCGTACGAGGTGAGCCCGGAGCAGTCGAACGCGTTCGGGCCCGAGGCGCCCCAGCGGTACGGCTTGCCCTTCTTGGAGGCCGCGACTCGCACGGCCGAGCGGGCCGTGGCCGCGGACACCGAGGTGCTGACCGACGCCACGGAGGCGGTGGTCTGGGCGGCCGGGGCGGCCTGCGCGGCGGGGGCGGAGACGGCAACGACGCCGCCGGTGAGACCGAAGGAAAGCAGGCCCGTCGCAAGAAGGCGCGCAGGGGCAGCGGTCATCATGTTCATGGGTCGTGATCCAGGAGGCGCTTACGAGGCATGACCTGTCGGATTCGGGGACCTGGATGGCCCCGGCCCAGGGCAGCGCCTTCGAGGGTGCGAAGGAGCTTGCCGCGGGCTTCACCCCAAGGACGCCACGACACGTGTCGCGCGCCCGGTGTTGCTGGGTGCACCGCTCCTGCCACCCACACATTTCTGTGCGAAGGGGTACCGGGTCAGTGGTGGCAGGACTCAGCGTCACCGCCCGGTGGTTCGAATCAGGGGTTCCGAACCGGTTGTAAACGTAGGGCACCGAATAACGAATTGGCAAAGCTAGGGCACCCTTTGTGAACTATCTCACACGATGTTGCGGGAGCCGAACGCTTCAAAAGGCGGCGTCGCGGACGACTGTCGACCGCCTGACCTGCGAGTTTAGGAAAGCCGGCAGGAGGCACGACCCCCTGGGAGTTTCCTGTGCATCGGCCTGTGCGCGAACGGAATTCGTCAATGACGCGTCCGCATCGTGACCAGATTCGTCGTACGGCACAGCGCCCAACCCGTTCGGCGCGGTCGCGCCGCCCGTCGGGAGCCCACGCGAACGGACGCGGATGCGCAGGCATCCGGACATCCACATCCGCGCCGCGCAGCACGCCCGACGGGACCGAAGACGCCCCGTCCCGCGGGGTGCGCGGGACGGGGGGTACGGCGCCTACAGGCTCTTCGCGTTGAAGGTGTTGCAGGAGTTGATCGACTGCGAGTTGTAGCCGTTCATGAACCACCGGCGGCGCTGCTCGGAGGTGCCGTGGGTGAAGTTCTCCGGGCTCACGCGGCCGCTCGTCGACTCCATGATGTGGTCGTCACCGACTGCCGAGGCCGCCGACAGCGCCGAGTCGATGTCGGCCTGCGTGAGGGGCTGCAGCAGCGTGTTGCCGTCGGCGTCCTTGGTCGTCGAGGCGTCCTTGGCCCACATGCCGGCGAAGCAGTCGGCCATGAGCTCGATCTTCACGCCGCCGCTCTCCGGGCCCTTCGGATCCTGCTGGGCGCGGTCGAGCAGGTTGAGCTGGTCCTGCAGGGCGTGACCGTACTCGTGGGCCACGACGTACATCTGCGCGAAGTTGCCGCCGTCGGCGCCGAACTGGCTGGAGAGCAGGTCGAAGAAGTCGGCGTCGATGTAGACCTGCTGGTCCAGCGGGCAGTAGAACGGGCCCACCTGGTTGCTCGCGGTGCCGCAGGCCGACTGGGTCTGCCCGGAGTACAGGATCGTCTTCGTCATCCGCCACTGCCGCTGGTTGTTGGACTGCTCGGGCAGCTCCTTGCTCCAGTAGTCCTGCACGCTGTTGACGGTGCCGATGACCCGGCACTGCTTGTCGCGGTTGGCGTCGGCGCCGGTGCGGCACTGCGAGAACGCGTCGGTGCTGACGCCACCGGCGCCGGAGACGTCGCCGCGATCACCGAAGATGCTGCCGCCCTGGTCCTGCTGCTGGTTCTGGCCGCTTTGACCCTGGTCGGTGGTGCCACCGCCGCCGGTGGGGATGCCGCCACCGAAGAACATGAACAGCAGCAGCACGATGATCGACAGGCAGCCGCCACCGCCTCCGATGACCATGCCACCGGGGCGGAATCCGCCGCCGCCACCGCCTCCGACCTGGGAGGTGTCGAGGCGGGCGTTGTCGTTGAAGGTCATTGGCCTCTCCTGCTCTCGCCCACACGCTCGGCGGTGCCGAGAGTGCCTGTACTGGCACGTAAACTATGCATCGGCCGATTCGTCCCGTGGGTGAAACCCGTCGCGTCGTCACGCGATCGTCACGACGGATCGGCACAGCCATGTCGGCCGGCGCGACGACGATGTGTTCGACCGTGTCCGACCGGGTCCGGCCGAGCCGACGTGGCCCACCGACTCTCATTGCCCGACAACACGCAGGAGTATGCCGTGATCAGCGCCACCGGGGTCGAGCTGCGCGCCGGATCCCACCTGCTGCTGTCCGACGCCACGTTCCGGGTCGGCCCGGGCGACCGGGTGGGGCTCGTCGGGCGCAACGGGGCCGGCAAGACGACGCTGACCAAGGTGCTCGCCGGCTGGAGTCAGCCCGCCGCCGGTCAGGTCAGCACCTCCGGCGACATCGGGTACCTGCCGCAGGACCCGCGCGACGGCGACCTCGACACGATCGCCCGGGCCCGCATCCTGTCCGCCCGCGGCCTCGACGATCTCGTGCGCCGCATGCGGGAGACCGAGGGCGCGATGGCCAGCGCCGACCCGGACACGCACGAGCAGGCGATGGAGCGCTACCCCAAGCTCGAGGCCCGCTTCGAGGCGGCCGGGGGATACGCCGCGGAATCGGAGGCGGCGACGATCGCCGCCGCGCTCGGCCTCGACGACCGCGTGCTCGGGCAACCGCTGCGCACGCTCTCCGGCGGCCAGCGCCGCCGCGTGGAGCTCTCCCGCATCCTGTTCTCCGGGGCGTCGTCGCTGCTGCTCGACGAGCCGACCAACCACCTCGACGCCGACTCGATCATCTGGCTGCGCGACTGGCTCAAGGTGTACAAGGGCGGGCTCATCGTCATCAGCCACGACGTGGCGCTGCTCGGGGAGGTCGTCAACCGCGTCTTCCACCTCGACGCCAACCGGTCGACGCTCGACCAGTACAACGTCGGCTGGTCGGCCTACCTGACCCAGCGCGAGACCGACGAGAAGCGTCGCCGCCGCGAGCGCGCCAACGCCGAGAAGAAGGCCGCGGCGCTGTCCAGCCAGGCCGACAAGATGCGCGCGAAGGCGACCAAGGCGGTGGCCGCGCAGAACATGGCCCGTCGGGCGGAGAAGCTGCTCGCCGGAGTGGAGGACGTGCGCCGCAGCGACAAGGTCGCCAAGCTGCGCTTCCCCGAGCCGGCGCCGTGCGGGCGCACGCCGCTGACCGCCTCCGGGCTGTCGCGCAGCTACGGCTCGCTCGAGGTCTTCACCGACGTCGACCTGGCGATCGACCGGGGCAGCAAGGTCGTCGTGCTCGGCCTCAATGGCGCGGGCAAGACGACGCTGCTGCGCATCCTCGCCGGGCTCGACGCCCCCGACACCGGCGAGGTGCAGCCGGGTCACGGCCTCAAGCTCGGCTACTACGCGCAGGAGCACGAGAACCTCGACGTCGAGCGCACGGTGCTGGAGAACATGAAGTCGGCGGCCCCGGACCTGGGGGAGACCGACGTGCGCAAGGTGCTCGGCAGCTTCCTGTTCTCCGGCGACGACGTCGACAAGCCCGCCGGCGTGCTCTCCGGCGGCGAGAAGACCCGGTTGTCGCTGGCCACCCTCGTCGTCTCCAGCGCCAACGTGCTGCTGCTCGACGAGCCGACCAACAACCTCGACCCCGCCAGCCGCGAGGAGATCCTGTCGGCCCTGCACCGCTACGCCGGGGCGGTCGTGCTCGTCAGCCACGACGAGGGGGCGGTCGAGGCGCTCGACCCCGAGCGGGTGCTGCTGCTGCCCGACGGCGTGGAGGACCTCTTCGGGCCGGACTATCTGGACCTCATCGCGCTGGCCTGATCGCCGGCCGCCGGACCGCTTCGGCGACCGCCTGGCGACTCCTCGCGTCGACTTCTCGCCGGCGCGCCGACACCACGGTGTCGTGAGCCGGGCGCAACCGCACGGACCGCTATGGTGTCGGTCGTCTCGGGCCCGTGTGTCGCGCCCGCCTTACCCCCGGAAAGGGGCCGTTCGTGATCAACGACCTCGCGGCCGCGGTCAACAACGCGGCGACGTTCGTCAACGACCTGGTGTGGTCGAACGGGCTCATCGCGCTGTGCCTGCTCGCCGGCCTGTACTTCTCCCTGCGGCTGCGGTTCGTGCAGGTGCGCCTGCTCGGCGACATGGTGCGTCAGGTCGTCAAGGGCGACTCCTCCGCGGAGGGCGTGTCGTCGTTCCAGGCGCTGGCGATGAGCCTGGCCGGGCGGGTCGGCACCGGCAACATCGCCGGCGTCGCGACCGCCATCGCGTTCGGCGGGCCCGGGGCCGTGTTCTGGATGTGGACCGTGGCGTTCCTCGGCGCGTCCACGTCGTTCATCGAGTGCGCGCTCGGCCAGATCTACAAGGAGCGCGACGAGCAGTCCGGCAGCTACCGCGGCGGCCCCGCCTATTACATCGAGAAGGCGATGGGGCAGAAGTGGTACGCGATGCTGTTCGCCGGCGTCACCGTCATCGCCATGGGCTTCCTGCTGCCCGGCGTGCAGGCCAACGGGATCACCTCCGCGATGGACTCCGCCTGGGGGCTCGACCCGAAGATCACCGCCCTGGGCATCATCATCGCGTTGGCGTTCATCGTCGTCGGCGGCGTCAAGCGGATCGCGACCTTCGCCTCCCTCGTCGTGCCGTTCATGGCGATCGCCTACATCGCGCTGACCGCCGTCGTGCTCGTCGTGCACTGGGACACCGTGCCCAGTTCCATCGCCCTCATCTTCCGCAGCGCGTTCGGGTTCGACGCGACGTTCGGCGCGGTGCTCGGCCTCGCGGTGCAGTGGGGTGTGCGTCGCGGCATCTACTCCAACGAGGCCGGCCAGGGCACCGGCCCGCACGCGGCCGCCGCGGCGGAGGTCTCGCACCCCGCCAAGCAGGGGCTCGTGCAGGCGATGGCGGTGTACATCGACACGCTGTTCATCTGCTCGGCGACGGCGTTCATGATCCTGTCCACCGACATGTACCGCACCTACGACAACGGCTCGACGTCGGGAAACGTCATCTATCTCGGGGAGCCGCAGGTCGCGGACGTGACGATCGGCCCGGCCTTCACCCAGGAGGCGCTCGACACCGTGCACTCCGGCTGGGGCGGCCCGTTCGTCGCCATCGCCCTGCTGTTCTTCGCGTTCACGACGATCGTCGCGTACTACTACATGGCCGAGACCAACCTGTTCTACGTCATGCGCAACAGCTCGGTGAAGGCGCGCGGCATCGTCGTGCGGCTCCTGCAGCTCGCGCTGCTGCTGACCGTCGCCTACGGCTCGCTGACGGAGGCGGAGGCGGCGTGGACCTTCGGTGACATCGGCGTCGGCCTCATGGCCTGGCTGAACATCATCGCGATCCTCATCCTGCAAAAGCCCGCCATCAAGGTCCTCAAGGACTACGAGACCCAGCGCAAGGCCGGCCTCGACCCCCAGTTCGACCCGCGGCCCCTGGGCATCCGCAACGCGCAGTTCTGGGAGGAGCGGGCCGACGGTCGATTGGCGACCTCTGGCACCGGTCCGCAGCCGGTGCCGGGAGTCGGGTCATCGGGGGAGCCGCCCACCGCATAGCCTGCGCGTATGAGCGAACAGGACGGCCCGCAGGGCCCACCGGAGCCGGTTCGGATCAGGCACGACGGCGCCGTCACCCGCGTGCAGCTGAGCCAGCCGCGGCGGATGAACCCGCAGTCGCCGCAGGTCTGGGAGCAGTTGGCGCGCGCGGCGCGCGAGCTGCCGGCGGCGACGCGGGTCGTCGTGCTCGGCGGCGACGGCCCGTCGTTCTCCGTGGGGCTCGACCGCCGTTTCCTCACCCCCGACGGCATGCGCGGGCTGTTCGCCGGCGAGAGCGAGCCGGAGCAGATCGCCGACCGGATCGCCGGCTACCAGGAGGCGTTCACCGCCTGGCGAGACTGCCCCGCGCTCGTCGTCGCCGCCGTCCAGGGGCACGCGATCGGTGCGGGGTTCCAGCTGGCCCTGGCCGCCGACGTGCGGGTCGTCGCCGACGACGTGTCGTTCGCCATGGCCGAGATCACCGTCGGGCTCGTGCCCGACCTCGGCGGCACCGGACGGCTCGTCGACCTCGTCGGCCCCGACCGCGCCCTGGAGATCTGCCTCACCGGGCGCCGCATCGGGGCCTCGGAGGCGGTCTCGCTCGGCCTCGCCGCCCTCGCCGTGCCCGCCGCCGACCTCGAGGCGAGCGTCGCCGACCTCGTCGAGGCGGTGCTGGCCGCCGACGCCGCGGCGAGCGCCGAGCTGCTGCCGTTGCTGCGCGGAGCCGGTGCCCGCGGCCGCGCCGAGCAGCTGGCCGCCGAGCGGGCCGCGCAGTCCCGGCTCATCCACGCTCGCCTCACCGCGGGGCCGGACGCGCCGCTGCCGGAGTAGCCCGCCATGACGATGGGCAGCGGCTTCATGACGATGCGCTCGATGTCGCGGGACTCGATGCGCGGGGCCCGGCTCAAGCCGGGCACCTTCCGGCGGGTGCTCGTGTACGCGCGCCCGCACAAGGCCCGGATGAGCCTGTTCCTCGCGCTCGTCGTCGCGCAGTCGGCGCTCGTCGTCGCCGCACCGCTGCTGCTGCAGCGCATCGTCGACGACGGGATCATGCGCGCCGACACCGGGGTCGTCGTGCGGCTGGCCCTGCTCGTCGGCGCGCTCGCGCTCCTCGAGGCGGCGCTGGGGGTGTGGCAGCGGCGCACCAGCGCGCTCATCGGCGAGGGCCTCATCTACGACCTGCGCAACCAGGTGTTCGGGCACGTGCTCGCCCAGCCGATCGCGTTCTTCACCCGCACCCAGACCGGGGCACTCGTCTCCCGGCTCAACACCGACGTCATCGGCGCCCAGCAGGCGTTCACGTCGACCCTGTCGGGGGTCGTCAGCAACACCGTCTCCCTCGTGCTGCTGCTCGCCGCGATGACGAGCCTGTCGTGGCCGCTGACGCTGGCCAGCGTCGCGATGCTGCCGCTGTTTCTCGTTCCCGCTCGCTTCGTCGGGCGCCGCCTCGCCGGGCTCACGCATCGGTCGATGAACCTCAACGCCGAGCTCGGCGCGCGGATGACCGAGCGGTTCAACGTGGCCGGCGCGCTGCTCGTCAAGCTGTTCGGCAGCCCCGCGCGGGAGCAGACCGACTACGCCGGGCGCGCCGCGGCCGTGCGCGACGTCGGGGTGCAGATCGCGATGAACCGGCAGATCTTCCTCACCGGCCTGACGCTCATCGCGGCGCTCGCGACCGCGCTCGTGTACGGCGTCGGGGGAGTGTGGGCGGCGCAGGGCTCGATGAGCGTCGGCACGCTGCTCGCGCTGACCGCGCTGCTCGCCCGGCTGTACACGCCACTGACCGCGCTGTCGACCGTGCGGGTCGACGTCATGACCGCGCTCGTCTCGTTCGAGCGGGTCTTCGAGGTGCTCGACCTGCCGCCGCTCGTGCGCGACCCGGCCGACCCGACTCCGTTGCCGACGGGGCCGCTGTCGCTGGAGCTGGACGGCGTCGGGTTCGCCTACCCGGGCGCCGACGAGGTGTCGCTGGCGTCGCTGGAGAGCACCGCCACCGGCGACCGGCGCGGCGGGCGCGAGGTGCTGCACGACATCGACCTCACGGTGGCGCCGGGGCAGCTCGTCGCGCTCGTCGGGCACAGCGGCGCCGGCAAGACGACCGTGACCAGCCTCGTCGCGCGGCTCTACGACGTGACGGCCGGCGCCGTGCGGGTCGGCGGCGTCGACGTGCGCGACATCGCCCTCGCCGACCTGCACGCCGGAGTCGGCGTCGTCACCCAGGAGGCGCACCTGTTCCACGACACGATCCGCGCCAACCTCGACTACGCCCGGCCCGGCGTCAGCGAGGACCAGATGGTGGCGGCGTTGCGCGCCGCGCAGGTGTGGCCGCTCGTCGAGGGACTGCCCGAGGGGCTCGACACCGTCGTCGGAGACCGTGGCCACCGGCTCTCCGGCGGCGAGAAGCAGCGGCTGGCGATCGCCCGGCTCCTGCTCAAGGCTCCTGGTCTGGTGATTCTCGACGAGGCCACCGCGCACCTCGACAGCGAGTCGGAGGCCGCGGTGCAGCAGGCCCTCGACACCGCCCTGGTCGGCCGCACCGCCCTCGTCATCGCCCACCGCCTCGCGACCGTGCGCGGCGCCGACCTCATCGTCGTGCTCGAGGACGGCCGCGTCGCCGAGCGCGGCCGCCACGCCGACCTCCTCGCCGCCGGCGGCCTCTACGCCGACCTCTACCGCACCCAGTTCAGCGACTGACCACCTCCCCGACAGCGCCCCACAGAATCCCCCCGGCAACGTCCCTGAGAACTGCGTGTCGTGGTGAGAACTGCTGTCCGTGCCGCAGTTCTCACCACGACCCGCAGTTTCGAGGGAGGTCGCGGGGGAGGCGGGAGGCGGGCGAGCCGGGGAAGCGAGGACACGGCGGGGTGCGACGGAGTGCGACGGAGTGCGGCGGGGTGCGACGGAGTGCGGCCGGGGTGCGGGGGGAGCGGGATCAGGCAGCGGGTTCACCGGCTCCTCAGACGGATCGGCGGCAGGGCTGGGCGGGCAGCGGGTGAACGGCGAGGGGGCTCCCAGACGGATGGGCGACGGGCTCCGGCGCCGGAACCGCAAAGGCACATGGGTAGTGACCGCTCGCGAGCGGTCACTCGCGACACGCCCCGCAACACCGCAGGTCAGCGAGGTGTTCGCGGCGCCGAACCGGGGATTGACCTCTCGACGCGCGTCGAGAGGTCGATTCCCAGCAGGCATGGGGGTACGGCACCGGGGTCAACGCACCGGGCGGTGCGCAGCGGGCTCCCCTCGCACCCCCGGGCCCAACGACCCTGAGAACTGCGCTTCGTGGTGAGGACTGCGGCACGGACCGCAGTCCCGACCACGACACGCAGTTCTCAGGGACGTTCGAGACGGGGTCAGGCGTCCTCCTCGTCCCAGATGCGCACCTTCTTCGGCTTGGCGGCCTTCGCGGCGCGCCGGCGCTCACCCTCGCCCGTGGAGTCCAGCCACTCGCGGCGGGCGTACACCCCCACGAGGACGAAGCCCAGCGGAGCGCCCAGCCACCACTGCAGCGCGTAGGCGAAGTGCGGTCCGGTGTCGGTCTCCGGAGGCAGCAGCGCCTGCGGGCGCGCCGGCGCCGCGCCCGATCCGTCGTCCTCCGACTCCAGCACGAGATACGCGGGCCGCAGCGGCTGGCCCAATTCCCGTGCCGCCTGCGGGATGTCGATCGTCGCCAGCTGCCCCGGCGGCAGGTCGTTCGGCGTGCCCTCCTCGCCGGCGCGCAACCACCCCACCACGGAGACGGGTCGCGACGGGGCCGCCGGAACGTCCGGCAACACATCGGCCCGCTCCGCGTTCTGCACCCAGCCGCGGTCGATGAGGATCGTCGATCCGTCGTCCAGGTGCAGCGGGACGAGCACCTCGTAGCCGTAGACGATGTTCTGCGGCCGATTGCGCACCATGAACTGGTCCTGCGGCGCGTACGTGCCGTGCACCTCGATGCGGCGCCACACCTGCTCCGGCGGCACGGGCGAATCCGGTTGGGGGAGCACCTGCGACAACGGCACGGCGGGCGCCGAGTAGTGCGCCTCGACCAACCGCGCCCGGTCCACCTTGTACTCGTGCCGCGACCACTGCCACCGGCCCAGGAAGACGCACGCCGTCGCGAACAGTGCGGCCACGGCCAGGGCCGTCAACCACCGACGCGTCAGCAGGGTGCGGATCACCCTCCCGACGCTACCCGCACAGGCCGCACGCGGCGCAGCCGCCTATGGTGGCACGATGACGCCTTCGATCCCGCTGGGCATGCCGGGCCCTCCGCCAGGGCCGCGGCCGGCGCCTGTGCCGGTCGACGACGCCCGGGACGGCCGCGACAACGGCCAGGATCCCGACCTGGCCGCCGCCGGCCCCGGGGTGCCCTACGGCGCTCCGCCCCCGCACGACCCCGCCGGCGCACACCGCGACGGCGCCCTCGTCGACACCTTCGGGCGCGTCGCCCGCGACCTGCGCGTCTCCCTGACCGACCACTGCAACCTGCGGTGCACCTACTGCATGCCCGCCGAGGGGCTGCCGTGGATGGCCAAGCCGCAGATGCTCACCGACGACGAACTCCTGCGCGTCATCGGCATCTTCGTCGACCTCGGCGTGCGGCAGGTCCGCCTCACCGGCGGCGAACCCCTGCTGCGGCGCTCCCTGGTCGACGTCGTCCGCGGCATCGCCGCCCTCGAACCCCGCCCCATGATCGCGATGACCTCCAACGGCGTCGGCCTCGCCCGCCGCGCCCACGACCTCGCCGACGCCGGCCTCGATCGCGTCAACATCAGCCTCGACTCGATCGACCGCGAGGTCTTCGCGCGCCTGACCCGGCGCGACCGGCTCCAGGACGTCGTCGACGGTCTCGCGGCGGCCGCCGGCGCCGGGCTGACTCCCGTCAAGGTCAACGCCGTCGCGATGCGCGGGGTCAACGACGCCGACGTCGCCGACCTGCTCGCCTGGTGCCTCGAGCGCGGCTACGAGCTGCGCTTCATCGAGCAGATGCCGCTGGACGCCCAGCACCAGTGGCAGCGCGACGCCATGGTCACCGCCGACGAGATCCGCGAACGCCTCTCGACGCGCTTCACGATCACCCCGGTGTCCGACCGCGGCTCGGCCCCGGCCGAGCGCTACCTCGTCGACGGCGGACCGGCCACCGTCGGCATCATCGCCAGCGTCTCCGCCCCCTTCTGCGCGGCCTGCGACCGGGTGCGGCTCACCGCCGACGGCATGGTGCGCAACTGCCTGTTCTCCCGCGGCGAGATGGACCTGCGGGGGCCCCTGCGCGACGGCGCCTCCGACCGCGACCTCGTGCGGCTCATCCGCGGCGAGATGTGGCGCAAGGCCCGCGGCCACGGCATCGGCGCCCCCGACTTCACCCAGCCCGCGCGGCCCATGTCCTCCATCGGAGGCTGAGTCCCAGGCTGACGAGGCGGTCCGGCGTGCTCAGTCGACGCGCTCGTCGCCCGGAGGCGGTGCGGCGACCGACTCCCGGTGGCCGGCCTCCAGCATGCGGTACGGCTTCTCGACGTGCGGGACGGCGCGGCGGCGATCGACGTTGTTGGCGAGGACGACCGCGGGGTAGGGCAGCAGCGCGGCGGCGATGACGCACACCCAGGCGGCGGCGGTCCAGTCGGTCGCGACGGCGAAGATGCCCGCGAGCGCGAAGCAGACGGTGCGGATCGTCATCGAGACGAGATAGTTGCGGATGCGGTTGTGCTGGTCCTCACGAGGCGACACCGGCGCGTGCGTGATGTGGTGCACAGGGCGGGCTGCGCCGCGTCCCGAGGCCGGACGGGCGGGGCGGCTCGTGCCGAAGGAGCCCGCCCGAGCGGAGCCGGCAGGGCCGCCTGAGCCGCCTGGAGCGTCTCCGGCCGAGCCGCCGTGGGGCGGGTGCAAGGTCACACGCACGTGGTCAGAGTAGGTCACCACGCCTCACCCCGCATCTGTTACCGGCCGGTAGTGCACTAAGTTCGCTGGTGGCGCCGTCACACCCGCCGCCATGTCTTCGTGCGACGCTCCGCCGCACGCGGATTCGCGCGGTCACCGGGGTGTGTGGGCGCACGGACCAACCCGCCCCGACTGATTGGTGATCGATCGAATGAGCAGCGAGAGTGCGCCCCGGACCGCCCTGGTGACCGGAGGGAACCGCGGCATCGGACTGGCCATCGCGCACGCGCTGCGCGACGCCGGCGATCGGGTCGTCGTCGGTTGCCGCAGCGGCCAGGCCCCGGACGACTTCGAGGCGGTACCGCTGGAGGTCACCGACACCGCCTCCGTCGACGCCGCCTTCACCGCCGCCGCGGAGCTCACCGGCAGTCAGGTCGAGGTGCTCGTCGCCAACGCCGGCGTCACCCGCGACCAGCTGCTGCTGCGCATGAGCGACGACGACCTGGAGTCGGTGCTCGACACGAACCTCGTCGGCGCCATCCGCTGCGCCCGCCGCGCCAGCAAGGGCATGCTGCGGCTGCGGCGCGGCCGGCTCATCTTCATCTCCAGCGTCGTCGGCCTCTACGGCTCGCCGGGTCAGGTGAACTACGCCGCGAGCAAGTCCGGCCTCGTCGGGGTCGCCCGCTCGATCTCCCGCGAACTCGGCGGCCGCGGCATCACCGCCAACGTCGTCGCCCCGGGCTTCATCGAGACCGCGATGACCGACGAGCTGTCCGACGACCTCAAGAAGACGTACCAGGCCGCCATCCCCGCCGGTCGCTTCGGCGCCGTCGAGGAGGTCGCCGCCGCGGTCCGCTTCCTCGCCTCGCCGCAGGCGTCCTATGTCACCGGCGCCGTCATCCCCGTCGACGGCGGCCTCGGCATGGGCCACTGAGCCACCCCCAGACCCCTGGTTCGCTGCGCACGTATCCCGCTCGGAAGGAAACCCCACATGGCTTTGCTGGAAGGCAAGAAGATCCTCGTCACCGGCGTCCTCACGGAGGCGTCCATCGCCTTCCATGTCGCGCGCTTCGCCCAGGAGGAGGGCGCGCAGGTCGTGCTCACCTCGTTCGGGCGCACGATGAAGATCACCACGGCCATCGCCCGGCGCCTGCCGCAGCCCGCGCCCGTCGTCGAACTCGACGTCTCGGACCCGGAGCACTTCGCCGCCCTGCCCGACCGGCTCCGCGAGCACGTCGACTCCCTCGACGGGGTGCTGCACTCCATCGGGTTCGCACCCAAGGCCGCGTTCGACTTCATGGGGGCGAGCTGGGAGGACGTGGCCCCCGCCCTGCAGATCTCCGCGTACTCGCTCAAGGAGCTCGCCAGGGCGTGCGAGCCGCTCATGCACCCCGGCTCCGCCGTCGTCGGGCTGACCCTCGACGCGACCGTCGCCTGGACCGGCTACGACTGGATGGGCGTGGCCAAGGCCGCCTTCGAGTCGACCAACCGCTACCTCGCCCGCGACCTCGGCCCCAAGGGCATCCGCTGCAACCTCGTCGCCGCCGGCCCGATCCGCACGACCGCCGCCAACTCGATCCCGGCGTTCTCGCGGTTCGCCGAGTGGGGCAGCCACTCCCCGCTGGGCTGGGACATCGCCGACCCGCGCCCCGCCGCCCGCGGCTGCGTCGCGCTGATGTCGGACTGGTTCCCCGCCACCACCGGCGAGATCGTGCACGTCGACGGCGGCTTCCACTCCCTCGGAGGCTGAGGGGCGCAGCCGGGCGCCCGGGTCGGCCGGGTCGTTACGGCCGCGCGACGCCCAGCGCGTCGAGCACGAGGCGCAGGTCGGGGGTGTCGATGACGATGTCGGCGGCCTCGCGCACCACGGGCTTGGCGCAGAAGGCGATGCCGACGGCGGCGGTGGCCATCATCTCGAGGTCGTTGGCACCGTCTCCGATGGCGACCGTGCGTTCCAGCGGGATGCCGAGGCGCGCGGCGAGGTCGACGAGCGTGCCGGCCTTCACCGAGCGGTCGACGATGCGGCCGCTCACTCGGCCGGTCAGTCGCCCGTCGGCGACGTCGAGCCGGTTGGCCGCGACGTGCGCGATGTCCATGCGCCGGGCGAGCGGGCGCACCACCTCGTCGAACCCCCCGGAGACGAGGGCGAAGGTGTGCCCGGCGGCGGCGAGTCCCCGGCTCAGTTCCCACGCGCCGTCGGTGAGTCGCACCTCGCGGCGCACGTCGTAGACGACCTCGAACGGCAGCCCGGCGAGCGTGGCGACCCGGGCGCGCAGGCTCGCCGCGAAGTCGAGCTCGCCGCGCATGGCCGCGGCGGTGACGGCCGCGACCTGCTCCTCGACGCCGGCGTGCCGGGCGAGGAGTTCGATGACCTCATCGCGGATGAACGTCGAGTCGACGTCGCTGACCACGAGCAAGGGGCCGGTCCGCCCCAGCGGAACCGGCCCCTCGTCGTCGGTGATGTCGGGGGTGGCGTTCGTGCTCACCCTGGTTAACCTAGCGCGCCGGGCCAGATCCGCGAACCGACCATCGGCCCTAGCGCGTTCGTTCGCCGCGCTCGATACTCAGGCCTTGATGACCGCGCCCTTCGGCACGACGACGATGCCCTCCTCGCTGACGAGGAAGCCGCGGGCCCGGTCTTCGTCGTGGTCGACGCCGACCTCCGCCCCGGTCTCGACGACGACGTTCTTGTCGAGGATCGCGTTGCGCACGAACGCGTTGCGGTGCACGACCACCCCGTCCATGAGCACGCTGTCGAGCACCCGCGCGTAGCTGTGCACGTGCACGCGCGGTGAGAGCACGGAGCCCTCGACGGTCGCGCCCGAGATGATGCAGCCGGGGGAGACCGCGGAGTTGATCGCGTGCCCGACGCGCCCCTCCTCGTTGTGCACGAACTTCGCCGGCGCGATGCTCGCGTCGCTGCTGCTGTAGATCGGCCAGTCCTCGTTGTACAGGTTGAAGATCGGCTCGAGCGCGATGAGGTCGCGGTTGGCCTCGTAGTAGGAGTCGATCGTGCCGACGTCGCGCCAGTAGGCCCGGTCGCGATCGGTGGCGCCCGGGATGACGTTGTTGTTGAAGTCGTAGACGTAGCCCTCGCCGCGCTCGACGAAGTACGGCACGATGTCGCCGCCCATGTCGTGCTTGCTGTTCTCGTTCTCCGCGTCCTTGGTCACCACGTCGCGCAGCACGTCGGCGTCGAACACGTAGTTGCCCATCGAGGCGAGCACCTCGTCGGGGGAGTCCGGCAGCCCCTTGGCGTCCGTGGGCTTCTCGCGCCAGCGGTCGATCTTGCGAACGTCGCTCTCGTTGACCTCGATGACGCCGAACTGGTCGGCCAGGGAGATCGGCTGGCGGATCGCGGCGACCGTGATACCCGCGTTGGTCTCGATGTGCTGCTCGACCATCTGCGAGAAGTCCATCCGGTAGACGTGGTCGGCGCCGACCACGACGACGATGTCGGGACGCTCGTCGTCGAGGGTGTTCAGGCTCTGGTAGATCGCGTCGGCGCTGCCCATGTACCACTGCTTGCCCATGCGCTGCTGCGCCGGGATGGGGGCGACGTAGTTGCCCAGCAGGGTCGACATGCGCCAGGTCCGGGTGACGTGCCGGTCGAGGCTGTGCGACTTGTACTGGGTGAGCACGACAACCTTCAGGTACCCCGAGTTCACGACGTTACTGAGGGCGAAGTCGATGAGCCGGTAGTAGCCGCCGAAGGGCACCGCGGGCTTCGCGCGGTCGGCGGTCAGAGGCATCAGCCGCTTGCCCTCGCCGCCGGCGAGGACGATGGCCAGGACTTGGGGGGCACGCGATCGGTTCCGCATAGAGGCAACGTACCGCTCCGCCTCAACGCGTAGGGGGTAGCGCGAGAGAAATGCGGGAGACGGCAACCGCCTCAGTGTTCATGCTCCGTATCGGCCCGACGGCACGCGCGGCGCACTAGGGTTCCGCGTGTGCGCGTAGACATTCTCAGCAAGGAATACCCTCCGGCCGTGTACGGCGGCGCCGGCGTCCACGTCGAGGAATTGGTGAAGGCACTGCGGGCCCGCGGCGATGCGGACATCCAGGTCCGCGCCTTCGGGGAGCCGCGCGACGAGGCGGGCACGACCGGGTACCCGGACCTGCCGGAGCTGGCGAACGCGAACGGGGCGCTGAAGACGCTCGGCGTCGACGTCGCGATCGCGGCCGACTGCGAGGGCGCCGACCTCCTGCACTCGCACACGTGGTACGCGAACATGGCCGGCCACCTCGGCTCCCTGCTCGCTGGGGTGCCGCACGTCATCTCCGCCCACAGCCTGGAGCCGCTGCGGCCGTGGAAGGCCGAGCAGCTCGGCGGCGGCTACCGCGTCTCCTCCTGGGTCGAGAAGACCGCGTACGAGGCGGCGGCCCGGGTCATCGCCGTCAGCCACGGCATGCGCGCCGACATCCTCAAGTGCTACCCCGACATCGACCCCGACAAGGTCAGCGTCGTGCACAACGGGATCGACTCCTCGGAATGGTCGCCGGACCACTCCGACGCGGGCAAGGACATCTGCCGTGAACTCGGCGTCGACCCCGACGGCCGCTCGATCATCTTCGTCGGCCGGCAGACCCGCCAGAAGGGTCTGCCGTACATGCTGCGCGCGGCCAAGGAACTGCCTCCGGACGTGCAGCTCGTGCTGTGCGCCGGCGCCCCGGACACCCCCGAGATCGGGGCCGAGATCGCCGGGCTCATGAAGGAGCTGCAGGAGACCCGCGAGGGGGTCGTCTACATCCCCGAGATGCTGCCGCGCCCCAAGGTCATCGCGCTGGAGACGAACGCGACCGTGTTCGCCTGCCCCTCGATCTACGAGCCGCTCGGCATCGTCAACCTCGAGGCGATGGCGTGCGAGGCGGCCGTCGTCGCGACCGCGACCGGCGGCATTCCCGAGGTCGTCGTCGACGGGGAGACGGGTTGGCTCGTGGAGATCGAACAGGTCCAGGACGGCACCGGCACGCCGCTGGACGAGGCCACGTGGGTCGCCGACCTCGCGGCCGCGATGAACGAGGCCGTCGCCGACCCGGAGGAATCCCGTCGCCGCGGGCTCGCCGGCCGCAAGCGCGCCGTCGAGCAGTTCTCCTGGAACGCGATCGGCGACCGCACGATGGACGTCTACCGCTCGGTGATCGAGGGCTGAACCGCGCTTGTGTCGGCTTGTGTCGGCCTGAGCCGCGCTGAGCCGCGCTGAGCCGCGCTGAGTTGCCCTGAGTGGCGCTGAGTCGGGCGGAGTCAGTCGGAGTCAGTCGGAGTCAGTCGTCGCGCCCGGGCCGCAGCCCCGCCAGATGCAGGGCGGCGACGTTGACGGCCCGGGCCAGCGCCCGGTCGGCGCCGGCGGTCAGCTCCCGGAGCAGCCGAAGGCGGGCGTCGATGCCCGCCGCGCTCGTGCCGTCCTGGGGCGCGGACTGCCCCAGGCGCCCGAGTTCACCGACCGTCTCCGCGAGCGTGAGCACCCGCGCCGCCCGGGGATGCAGCCCGCCCGGCAGGCCCCAGCGGCGGGTGTCGAGACGGGCCGATGCCTCGTCGGCCAGCCCGCGGGTGGCCCACGGCGCCGGTCCCTGTTCCAGCGCGGCCGTGGCCTCCCGCACGAGCCCGGCGAGGTCGCGTTCGGTCTCCCGGATCGACCACGCGTCGAGCACGTGCGCGGCGACCGGGTCGCTGTCGTGGTGCTCCCACGTGATCGACAGGCCGCGGTCGCCGGTCGGGCCGTACTCCTGGATCGTCGGCACGAGCCCGCCGCCCAGGCCGGGCACGTAGACGCACTCGCCGGAACTCATCGCGGCGTCGCGCAGGTCGTCGCCGCGGGGCAGGTCACCGTGGTCGCCCGGGCGGGGCAGGGCCATGAGCACGACACGCTCACCGAGGGAGCGCCAGGTGTCCAGCCACGGCCCGGCGCCCGCCATGTGATCGGCGTCGGGGGCGCTGCGCTCCAGGGCCGTCGCGTGGTCCACGCGCCCGGCCAGATGGCTCGTGGCCCACAGCGCCAGGCGCGCGCTGGCGGGCAGTTCGGGCATTCGCACATGCTAGGCGCCCTCGATCCCACCGCGGCTTCGTGGCGCGCCCGGCTCGTCGAGACCGCGGCGACGACGCCCGGACCGCCGCCGCTGATTCGGCCCGGCCGTGCCATAGGGTCTGGGGCATGAGCGACGTGCTGGAGTTCGCCGACGTGACGGTGACCCGCGGCCAGAACACCCTGCTGGACTCCGTGGACTGGGAGATCGAGGAGGGGCAGCGCTGGGTCGTGCTGGGGCCCAACGGAGCCGGTAAGACGACGCTGCTGCAGCTGGCCTCCGCCCGGATGCACCCCACCAGCGGCGTCGCGGGCGTGCTGGGGGAGGTGCTCGGGGCCGTCGACGTCTTCGAGCTGCGGCCCCGCATCGGCCTGGCGAGCTCGGCGATCGCCGAGCGGCTGCCCGCGCACGAGCGCGTCATCGACGTCGTCGTCACCGCCTCCTACGGGATCGTCGGCCGCTGGCGGGAGTCGTACGACCGGCTCGACCTGGGCCGGGCCCGCGAACTGCTCGACGCTCTCGGAGCCGGGCACCTGGCGCAGCGCACCTACGGCACCCTGTCGGAGGGCGAGCGCAAGCGCGTGCAGATCGCGCGGGCGCTGATGACCGACCCCGAGCTCATGCTGCTCGACGAGCCGGCCGCGGGGCTCGACCTCGGCGGCCGGGAGGACCTGCTGGCCCGGCTCGGTGCGCTCGCCGAGGATCTCGAGGCCCCGGCACTCGTGCTCGTCACCCACCACGTCGAGGAGATCCCGCCGGGATTCACCGACGTGCTGCTGCTGCGCGAGGGCCGCGTCGTGGCGGCCGGGCCCCTGGAGATCACCCTCACGGAGGCGAACCTCGAGAAGACGTTCGGGCTGCCGCTGGTGCTCGAACAGCACGGGCGCCGCTACTCCGCGCGGGCCCGCGAGGAGGTCACCGCCGACGCCGGCTGACGCGCACGCTCGCGCGTCCGAACGAGTTCCCGCTCGGCCCGATTCGGGGTCGATCCAGGGAACCCCCTGATGGTGCGATACGTCGGACCTATAACGGCCGGTGCCGCAACCGGCTCACGCATGAACACGCCATGCGACAACAGAACGTGGAACAGGGGTGAGCGACATGCCTGACTGGCTCCAAGGCAACGAGTGGGCCGCCTGGCTGGCGCTGGCGCTGATCCTGGGAGTGGTCGAGGCGGCCACCGTCGACCTCGTCTTCGCGATGCTCGCCGGCGGCGCGTTCGCCGCCTTCATCGCGGCGGCCGTGGGCTTCGGCCTGGCCGGCCAGGTGATCATCGCCGGGGTCGTCGCGGTCGCGCTGCTCGGCTTCGTGCGACCCGTCGCCAAGAAGCGACTCATGGAGGGCAAGGGCGACGAGCAGCCGATCGGTGTGGCCCGGTACGTCGGGCGCGTCGGGGTCGCCATGGAGGCGATCGACGAGCACCGCGGCCTGCTGCGCATCGACGGCGACGACTGGACCGCCCGCATCGCGGCGGGGGACACCCCGATCGCGGCCAACACCCAGGGGCGGATCACCGCCGTCGAGGGCGCGACCCTCGTGGTCACGGCCGCCTCGCCGGTGCAGGACCTGCCGCGCCGAGAGATCGAATCCGACTGAGACGCAGCGGATTCGCGACCGACCACAGTCAGGGACCGACTTTGACCAGTAGCAACAGGGAGGAACGCAGATGGATTTCGGACTGATCCTGCTACTTCTCGTGCTGCTCTTCGCGGTTGTCGTCGTCGTCCGCGCGGTGCGCATCGTGCCGCAGCAGACGTCGCAGATCGTCGAGCGGCTCGGTAAGTACTCACGCACCCTCGACCCGGGCATTCACCTGCTCGTGCCGTTCGTCGACAAGGTGCGCGCCAACATCGACCTGCGTGAGCAGGTCGTCAGCTTCCCGCCGCAGCCGGTGATCACGAGCGACAACCTCGTCGTCAACATCGACACCGTCATCTACTACGCCGTCACCGACGCCAAGGACGCGGTCTACGAGATCGCCAACTTCATCCAGGGCATCGAGCAGCTGACGGTCACCACGCTGCGTAACGTCATCGGCTCCATGGACCTGGAGCAGACGCTGACGAGCCGCGACCAGATCAACGGCCAGCTGCGCGGGGTGCTCGACGAGGCCACCGGCCGCTGGGGCATCCGGGTCGCGCGCGTCGAGCTGAAGGCCATCGACCCGCCGCACAGCGTGCAGGACTCGATGGAGAAGCAGATGCGCGCCGAGCGCGACCGGCGCGCCGCGATCCTCACCGCCGAGGGTGTCAAGCAGTCGGCGATCCTCACCGCCGAGGGTGAGAAGCAGAGCCAGATCCTGCGGGCCGAGGGTTCGGCCCAGTCCCGCATCCTCGAGGCACAGGGCCAGGCGCGCGCGATCCAGCAGGTGTTCGACGCGATCCACCGCGGCAAGCCCGACCAGAAGCTGCTCGCCTACCAGTACCTGCAGGTGCTGCCCCAGCTGGCCCGCGGCGACGCCAACAAGATGTGGATCGTGCCCGGCGAGTTCACCGAGGCCCTCAAGGGATTCGGTGCCGCCTTCGGGCAGGGAGGCGGCAACGCCGCCCCGTTCCAGTTCGGCGACGACGACGCCGAGCCGTGGAGCCCGTCGGACTCCGCGGAGGTCGCCGACTCCCCGTTCGGTGAGACCTCGCTGCAGGACCCGGCCGAGGCGCTCGCCGAGGCCCGCGGTGAGGCCGCCCGTTCGGTGGCCGAGGCCGAGGGCGCGACCCGGCACGGCCAGGGGCAGCGGTCCCGCGGCTCGGGCGCCGCGTCCTTCGGCAGGTCCGGCGGCCAGTCCGGCGGCCGGCCCGGGGGAGCCACCGCCGCCGAGCCGTCGGGCGGTGCGACCCCGGATATCCCGGCTCCGCAGGCGTTGTCGGCGGAGGCGCAGAACCCGGCGCCGGAGTTCCCCGGCGTGCCGCAGCAGCCGCAGGCCGAGCCCCAGCGGCAGGCGTCGCCGGCCGAGCGTCCCGACGACAACCCGCGCGCCTGACGACAACACCCATCCGGCCGAAGGCTGCCCTTTCGGTCCGGGGCTGCGGTGAGAACCGCAGCCCTCGGCCGACGGGGCAGCCTTCGGCGTCGTGGGGGAGGGCTCGTAAGGTGTCCGGGTGAGCGCGTTCGAGGTGGTGGCGATCCTGCTGGCGGGCGTCGCCGCGGGCACGATCAACACGATCGTCGGATCGGGGTCGCTCATCACCTTCCCCACGCTGCTGTTCTTCGGCTATCCGCCGCTTGTGGCAAACATGAGCAACAACGTCGGGCTCGTGCCCGGCGGGCTCAGCGGCGTGCACGGGTACCGGCGCGAGCTGGAGCGCTCGGGTGGCGCGATCCGGCGGTACGGGCCCGCCTCCCTGCTCGGGGGGATCGTCGGCGCGGTATTGCTGCTGTGGCTGCCCGAGAGCGTCTTCGACGCCGTGGTGCCGGCGCTCATCCTCGTCGGGCTGCTGCTCGTCGTCTTCGGGCCCTCGCTGCAGCGGCGGGCGCGCCGCAGCCACCCCACCCACGTGACGCCCGGGCAGCAGCGCCTGCTGTGGGTGCTGGTGGCGCTCACCGGCGTGTACGGCGGATACTTCGGGGCCGCGCAGGGCGTCATCCTCATCGGCATCCTGTCGACCCTCATGGTCGAGGACCTGCAGGTGCTCAACGGCCTGAAGAACCTGCTCGCGCTCATCGTCAACGGCGTCGCGGCCCTGACGTTCGTCCTCCTGCGGAATTCGCAGATCGACTGGAGCGCCGTGTTGCTCGTCGGGATCGGCACGCTCATCGGCGGAGTCATCGGGGCGCGCGTGGGGCGCCGGCTGCCGCCGCTGGTGCTGCGCGCCGTGATCATCGTCGTCGGCACGGTGGCGATCCTGCGGATGACGGTCTTCGCCTGATGCCGATCACGATCACCGACCCCGGCGACGAACGCGTCGCCGACTACCTGCGGCTCACCGACATGGCCCTGCGCACCCGGCTCGAGCCGGCCAACGGCCTCTACCTCGCCGAGAGCGAGAAGGTCATCCGGCGGGCGCTGGCCGCGGGGCACCGGCCGCGCTCCTACCTCATGGCGCCGCGTTGGCTGACCGACCTCGCCGATCTGGTCGAGCGCGCGGAGGCCGACGGCGTGCCGGTCTACGTCGGGGAGCCCGACGTCATCCGCGTCCTCACCGGCTTCCACCTGCACCGCGGCGCGCTCGCCTCCATGCACCGGCCCGAGCTGCCCGCGCTCGACGGGCTGTTGGCCGACGCTCGGCGCGTCGTCGTGCTCGAAGACATCGTCGACCACACGAACGTCGGCGCGGTCTTCCGGTCGGTGGCGGCGATCGGCGCCGACGCCGTGCTCGTGACGCCGCGCTGCGCGGACCCGCTGTACCGCCGCAGCATCCGCGTGTCGATGGGCACGGTCTTCCAGGTGCCGTGGACCCGCATCGACCCCTGGCCCGGCGGCATCGAGACCCTGCGCGCTGCTGGACTGGTCGTCGCCGCCCTCGCGCTCACCCCGGAGGCGGTGGCCCTCGATGAGCTCGCCGCCGACCCCCCGCAGCGCCTGGCCATCGTGCTCGGCGCCGAGGGAGACGGTCTGGCGCGGCACACCATCGGCGCCGCCGACCTGGCCGTGCGCATCCCCATGGCCGGGGGTGTGGACTCGCTCAACGTGGCGGCCGCCGGCGCCGTCGCGCTGTGGGCCCTGCGCGGTCGATGCTGAGGGCGCGACGTATGCCCGATCCTCGGAGATCGTCATGGCGGTGACAAGCGTGGATCTGGATCCACAGGTGCTCGCGCGGGCGCGTGAGCTGTCCGGGGAGTCCTCGAACCGAGCCGTCATCGACCTCGCGCTGCGTCGGCTCATCGCCTCGAAACAGAAGGCGGCCATGATCGACGGCATCGCCCAGTTGTCGGCGCTGCCGAGCGAACTGGGCTCTCCCGTGGCCCCACCGCCCACTTCGTGACCGACTACCTCGTCGACAATTCGGTCTGGGCGCGGCTGTCGGCCGCCGACCCCAATGTCACAGCGCGGCTTCAGCGCATCGAGCGTGCCCCTGCCGATCTCTTCGTCACGTGCCCTCCGCAGGTGCTGGAGTTCTGTCACAGCGCACGAACGCCGCAGGAGCACGCGACCTACCGGGCGTCGATCTCGCTCGGCTTCCCCGTGGAGAAGGCACCAGGGGAGGAGCCGGTGCTGCAGATCCAGAGCGCCGTGTGGAGTTCCGGTCTCGTTCGAGCGGCGGGACCGACGGCCATCCTCATCACCGGCTACGCCATCGCCAACGATGCGACCGTGCTGGCCGCGGACCATGACTTCGAGCACATCGCCGCGGTGTGCGACCTCAAGCAGGAGTACATCGCTCCCGCCACCTGATTCGCGACCCTAGGGCTTCTTGGCAGCCCTGACCCCAGCGCGGCGGGAAACCAGGTGGTCGCGCTCGACGTCGTTGCGGCACAACGCGATCGCCTCGTCGTAGGCGGCCAGCGCCGCCTCGGAGCGACCGAGCCGGGTCAGCAGCTCGGCGCGCACGGCCGGGGGCCGGTGGCTGCCGGGCAGGTCGACGTCGGCGAGGGCGGCCAGGCCCGCCTCCGGGCCCTGCGCCTCGGCGAGGGCGACGCAGCGGGCCAGCCGCGCGGCGGGGGAGTCGCCCAGCCGCAGCAGCGCGTCGTAGTGACCGACGATCCGGGGCCAGCGCGTCTGCTCGGGGGTCGGTGCGCGAGCGTGCTCCCCGGCGATGCACGCCTGCAGCCACGTGCTCGCGGCCTGGGCGGTGACCGCGGCGTCGGCGGGAAAGGCCGCCAGCACCTCCAGGCCCTCGGCGATCTCGTCGCGGCGCCAGAGCGAGCGGTCCTGATCGGGCAGCAGCACGAGTCGGCCGTGCTCGTCGAGCCGGGCGTCGCGGCGGGAGTGCTGCAGGAGGGTGAGCGCGAGGAGGGCCAGGAGCACCGGCTCCGCGGGGCGCACGGCGAGCACCGCGCGCACGAGCCGGATCGCCTCGCCGGCCAGCTCGACCCGCATGAGGTCGGGGCCGCTGCCGGGCGCGTAGCCGGCGGTGAACGCCAGATAGGCCGTTGACGCGACGGTGTCGAGCCGGGCCGGCAGCGCGTCGAGGTCGGGCACGGCGAACGGGATGCCGGCCGTGACGATCTTCTTCTTGGCCCGGGTGATCCGCGCCGCCATCGTCGGCTCCGACACGAGGAACAGCCGGGCGATGTCGGGCGTCGGCACGCCGAGCACGAGCCGCAGACTCAGCGCGCAGGCCGCCTCCGGCGCCAGGGCGGGGTGGCCACACATGAGCACCAGGCGCAGCAGATCGTCCTCGACGAGCTGGCCCGGGTCGGCCATCGTCACAGCGGCCGCCTCGCGCAGCTCGGCGTCGGTGGTCAGCAGCGGCGCCCGGCGCCGGTGCATGGCCTCGGCCCGGAGCCGGTCGAGCACGCGGTGCCGCGCCGCGGTGAGCAGCCACGCGGCCGGATTGTCGGGCACACCCTGCTCACCCCAGCGGCGGGCGGCCGCCTCCACGGCGTCGGCCAGGGCGTCCTCGACGAGGTCGAGCCGCCGGTAGCGCGCGAGGAGCAGGGCGACCAGGCGCCCCCACTCCGCGCGCACCACCGTCCGCAGGGCCGCGTCCGCCTCCCGTTCGCCCGTCATGCCGGAGGCGGGCTCACGCGACGTCGATCGCCGGCACGATCTGCATGTCGTACGGCGGCAGGAGCGCCAGCAGCTCGACGAGCACGTCGAGATCGGGCGCCTGCACGAGATAGAACCCGCCGAGCTGCTCGACCGCCTCGGCGTAGGGGCCGTCGGTCAGGCTCACCCGTCCGCCGCGGGTGCGCAGGACGGTGGTGTCGCCTTCGCCCAGCGCCTCGCCGGCGAGGATGCTCACCCCGTCGCGGGCTGCGCAGGCCGCGTCGAAGGCTTCGAACCGGCCCATCGCCTCCTCCTGCTCGGCCGCGCTCAGCTCACCCCACGGCGGCAGCTCGCCGGGCCCCATGAGCAGCACGAGGTACCTCACGAGGGTCGCTCCGCCGGGTCGACGGTGCGGCGCACCTCGATGCCGTCGCCGACCCGAGCGATGATCTGGCAGCAGTCGAGCAGGTCGTCGAGGTCGTCGGTCTCGATGAGGTAGTAGCCGCCGACGTGCTCGGC
>JBDIAM010000008.1:0-28693 GCA_039812445.1 Piscicoccus intestinalis
GACCTCGCCGGCGAGTTCGACCTCATCGTCAACACCGTCTCCGCGACGCTCGACATCGTGAAGTACCTGGGTCTGCTCAAGACCTCCGGCGCGCTCGTGCAGGTCGGCGCCCCGCCCGAGCCGATGCAGGTGCCGGCCTTCGCGCTCGTCTCGCAGCGGCGCACCCTGGCGGGCTCGATGATCGGGTCGATCGCCGAGACCCAGGAGATGCTCGACTTCTGCGGCGAACACAACGTCGGCGCCGAGGTCGAGGTCATCAGCGCCGACCAGGTCAACGAGGCCTACGACCGCGTCGTGCACTCCGACGTGCGCTACCGCTTCGTCATCGACACCTCGACGCTCTGACCACCGGCGTCTCACGAGCGGCCGTTCCGGGGCGCGAAATATATCTGCCCCGGAACGGCCGTTTTCCGTGGACATCGCCGGAGGCTGACGCCTACGGTCTGGGCAATTCCGGCGCCCTCTGGGGACTGCCGGGCCGACCGAGCGAGCGGAGGTGGCTCATGGCCGCACGACCCGATCCCGATGTCTCAGCGGGCGTCGTCACCGACAAGGCTGCCGGGCAGGAGAGCCTGGCGCCGCAGGAGGCCCGCATCATGGGCCGGGTCAGCTACTTTCTCGCCTGGCTCGGTGGGTGTGTCTCGATCGGCACGTTCACGATGGGCTCGAGTCTCGTCGGCACGCTGAACCTCACCCAATCGGTGCTCGCCATGGCCATCGGCTGCTTCGTCATCGGCGTCGGCCTGGCGGTCAACGGCGCGGCGGGGTACCGCTACGGCATCCCGTTCATGGTGCAGGCCCGCAGCGCCTACGGGTTCGCCGGCACCCGCATCCCAGGCCTCATCCGGGCGGTGCCGGCGCTCGTCTGGTACGGCTTCCAGAGCTGGATCGGGGCCGCGGCCCTCAACCAGGTCAGCGCCACGCTCTTCGGATTCGACAACCTCGTCGCCTTCTTCATCGGCTTCCAGCTGCTCCAGATCGCACTGTCCGTCTTCGGCTTCCACGGCATCAAGTGGCTGGAGAACATCGGCGCCGCGTTCATTCTCGCGGCGCTGATCTACATGTTCTTCAGCGTCATCGACCGCTACGGCGCGCAGATCAACGAGTCGCTGGTGGCCACCGAGGGCAGCTGGGGCGTGCCGTTCTGGAACGCCACAATGCTCTTCCTCGGCATCTACGCCACGATGATGCTCAATGTCAGCGACTACTCCCGCGAACACACCCGCGGCACCGGCTCCGGGCTGCTCGTCACCATCTACGCGATGTCGATCCTGCCGGTGACCGTGTTCATGGGCCTCATCGGACTCATGGTCTCCGGCGCCACCGGGGTGGTCGACCCGATCGAGGTGTTCGCCAACGCCGTCGACAACACCGTGCTCATGGTCGTCACGTTGCTGTTCATCGCGTTCGCGCAGGTGACGACCAACGTGCTGAACAACGTCGTGCCGCCGACCTACGTGCTCATGGACGTCTTCCGGATGCCGTTCCGCGCCGCCGCCGTGCTCGTCGGGCTGCTCGCGTTCGCGACGTTCCCCTGGCTGCTCGTGCGCGACGAGTCGGCGGCCGGGTTGCAGTTGTTCGTGCAGACGTACTCGGCGTTCCTCGGCCCGATCTTCGCCGTGCTCGTCGCGGACTACTACGTCGTGCGTCGCCGCACGCTCGACCTCGGGGCGCTGTACGACGCCGAGGGGCCTTATCGCGGAGTCAATCCCGCGGCGCTGGTGGCCACGCTCGTCGGGGTCGTCGTGGCGTTCGCCGTGCCCGCCGTCGGGTGGTACGCGAGCCTGCTGCCGGCCGGTCTCACCTACGTCGCACTCATGCGCGCGTGGCCCGCATGCCGTCGGTTCGTCCCCGACGATCGTGAGTCGGTAGCCGAGGCGCCCTCTGCGCCTGGGAGCCTGGGCTGATGCGCATCCTCGTCGTCAACGTCAACACCACGGAGTCGATGACCGCCGCGATCGGGTCGGCGGCCCGCGCGGTCGCGGCGCCGGGCACCGAGATCGTCGAGCTGACACCGTTCGTCGGCGCCGACTCGGTCGAGGGCAACGTCGAGAGCTACCTCGCCGCGGTGGCGGTGATGGACCGGGTGCTCGCCTACGAGGGCCCGTACGACGCGGTCATCCAGGCCGGCTTCGGGGAGCACGGCCGCGAGGGCCTGCAGGAGCTGCTGGACGTGCCGGTCGTCGACATCACCGAGGCCGCGGCGCACGTGGCCTGCCTTCTCGGACACCGGTATTCGGTGGTCACGACGTTGGATCGCACGGTGCCGCTCATCGAGGACCGGTTGCTGTTGGCCGGGTTGCACACGCGCTGCGCCTCGGTGCGGGCCAGCGGGCTGTCGGTGCTCGAGCTCGAGGAGTCACCGGAGCGCACAGTGTCGGTCATCGCGGGCGAGGCGCGCCGGGCCGTCGAGGAGGATCGCGCTGAGGTCATCGTGCTCGGCTGCGGCGGCATGGCCGGCCTGCAGGAGGCGGTCCGCGACGCCACCGGAGGCGCGCCCGTCATCGACGGCGTCGCCGCCGCAGTCAAACTCGCCGAATCGCTCGTCGGGTTGGGGCTGACCACGAGCAAGCTGCGCACCTACGCCCCCGCCCGGCCCAAGGCGATGCGCGGCTGGCCGTTGCACGCGCAGCCGCCGCGCCACTGAGTCGGGCGCGGCGCCGAGCGCCGATCAGGGCAGGAGCAGGCGTTCGCAGGGCTGACCGGTGATTCCGGCGATCAGTTCGAAGTCCTTGTCGACGTGCAGGACCGTTCGCCCGGTTCCTTCGGCGGTGGCAGCGATCAACAGATCCGCGACCGACGGAGCGCGATGATGACCTCGCTGCGCGAGCAAACGCTGAACCTCGATGGCACGATCCTCGATCGCCGGTGCGAGGTATTCGACAGGCATGTCGCTGATCGGAGGGTTACCGAGTGCCGCGGACAGCTCGATTGACGATCGTGCCGAATAGCCGACTTCGAGCAACGTGACCGTCGAGATGGCGACCAGGCCGCGATTGATCCGGGTAACCCATTCCTGTGCCTCCACCGAGGCGCCGAGTCGTGTCAGTGCGGACTTGTCGATCAGCCAGGCCGTCATGACCAGGCGTCATCCATGACCTGTGGATCCGTCAGATCTGGAAGCAAGTCCGCCAACCTCTGGAAATCGGCCACCGTGACAGTGCCTTGCCCGCCGTGGGCGATCTGGTGTAACCGGCGTCGCAAGTACTCGGTTCGGGACAAACCCAGTTGGCGCGCCTGTTCGTCGATCAGGTCCAGATCATCTGCCGGAATGTTGCGAATCAGTAGATCAGCCACGAGCACCCCCTGATATCTCAGGATAGCGTAGGTCGCGCGACGCCTGAGGCTGGTCGGCAGCGCCGTCGCGCCGGGCGCGCACTGCATAGGGTGCGGTGGTGAGTTCTTCTCGTTCCCGCGCCTGGCTGTGGGGCTTGATCCTCGCCGCGGTGCTCGTGCAGGGCGGGCTCAACCTCGTGCGCCCGGTGACGACGTACAAGTTGCTCGCCCTGGGAGCCGGTGCCACGACGACGGGTTTCGTCACCGCCGCCTACGCGGTGTTGCCGCTGATCGTGGCCCTGCGACTCGGGCGGCTCACCGACGGCACCCCCTGGCTGCGGCAGCTCGTCATGGCCTCCGCCGCCCTGCTCGCGCTGGCCGGTGGGATCGTGGCCCTCGCGCCGAACGTCGCTGTCATCACCATCGGCTCCGCCCTGCTCGGGCTCGCCCACCTGCTCTTCACGATCTGCGGTCAGGCGATGATCGCCCGGTACTCCAGCGACGCCGACCTCGATCTCGGGTTCGGCTGGTTCACCGCCGCCTACTCGGTCGGGCAGGCCGCCGGCCCGTTGCTCGGCGGTGCGCTCGTCGGAGCCGGTGCCGTGACGGCCTCCGCCGAACGGCTCGCCGACGTCGACCGCGCGCTGTGGGTGGGCGCCCTCGTGCCGCTCCTCGCCGTGCCGTTGCTGTTTCGGGTGCGTCGACGCGGCGGTCACGCCCGCAGCGCCCGACCCGCTGAGGCGGCTCCGCACGCACCGGATCGGGCCTCGATCGGTGACGTGTTGCGGATTCCCGGCGTCGCCTCGCACATGTTCGCGTCGATGGGCCTGCTCGCGATGGTCGACATCCTCACGGCGTTCCTGCCGATCGTCGGGGAGCGGGCGGGCGTCGCGCCGGCCGTCGTCGGGGCGCTGCTCGCCGTCCGCGCGGCCGCCGGCATCCTGTCGCGCGTGCTGCTGCCCTGGATGTCGCGGCGCTGGTCGCGCCGGGGACTGGTCATCGCGAGCCTGCTGGTGTCCGGTCTGGCCCTGGCGGTGCCGCCGCTGTTGCTGGACAACCTGCTGGTCGCCGGGGCCTTTCTCGCCGTCGGCGGCTTCTTCCTCGGCATCGGTCAACCGCTGACCATGACGCTGGTCTCGACGGCGGTGCCGGTGGGGTGGCGCTCGCAGGCGCTCGCGGTGCGCCTCATGGGCAATCGCGTCGGCCAGGTCGGTTTTCCGCTGCTCGCCGGCCTCGTGGCCCGACCGTTCGGCCCCGGCGCTGCGGTCTGGATGACGTGCGTCGTGCTCGTGCTCGCCGGCACCGAGAAGCTCACCTTCGGTCGCCGCGCGGATTGACCGGTGCGTCAGCGCTGGTCGAGCGGGTGGCCGAGGAAGTCGTAGAGCAAGGCGTTGAACGCGGTGGTCGCCTCGTGCATGACGTCGTGACCGGCTCCGTCGACGAGTTCGAGCCGGGCCCCGGGGACGCTCTCGGCGATGTATCGACTCGCCGGTACATTCGCCGTGTCGCGCGAGCCGCAGACCACGAGCGTCGGGCAGGCGACCTGATCGAGGGAGCCCGCGCCCTCGAACTGATCGCCGGTGCGCAGCGCCTCCATGAGCCGCTCCTTGCTGACGCCCTGGGCGGCGAGTCGGCGCGCCGGCATGAACCGCAGCATGAAGCGCTGGGTGCGCAGCATCGCCGTCGACGGCCGCGCCTGACCGGCGACGAGCACCAGGTGGGAGACCGATTCGGGGTCGTCGATCGCGCACTGCAGCGCCACCATCGCGCCGAGCGAATGGCCCACGATCGCGCCCTCGTTGACGCCGTCGAGCTTGAGGGACAGCCGGATGTCCGCGGCGGCGGCCGCCAGCGAGAACTCCTCGTGGCTGCCGGGGCGCATGCCGCGCAGCCAGGGTGCGCGGGCCGGTAGCTGCGCCGGCAGCTTGCTGACCTGCTCCTCCCACGACAGCGGTGAGCCGCCGACTCCGTGCAGGAAGGTGACGTACTGCGCCGGGGCGGGTCCCTCGGCGGGCCGGCCGCTCGCGGCCGACGTGGCTGGTGGCTCGTCCCGGTGCATGCTCCGATGAAAGCATCTCGGCGCGGCGGCGGTCCGGCGCTCGGCCGAACGCGGCGGCTCAGGCTCCGGCGATCTCGCGCAACGCGACCAGGTGAGCGTTCCAGGCGGTGCGGCCGTCGGCAGTCAGCGACAGCCAGGTGCGCGGGCGCTTGCCGACGTAGCCCTTGCGGATGCGCACGATCCCGGCCTCCTCGAGCGCCGACGCCTGCCGACTCAGTACGGAGTCGCTGACCTGCAGGTGGTCGCGCACCGCCGCGAACTCGATCTCGTCGGTGGCCGCGAGGGCGGCGGCGAGCGAGAACCGCACCGGGTGGGTGAGCAGGTCGTTGAGGTGGTGACGGGGGTGTTCGGAGGCGGTCACCGCCGGGCCTCTCGCCACGCCCCCCAGGTGGTGACCGTCGTGAGCGCGAGGCAGGCCGCGACCGCGAACCACAGTTGGCCCCTCCACCACATCGTCGAACCGAGGATCGTGACCACCCAGGTGATGCCCCAGGCGCCGATCGCCTGGCTCCAGCGCCGGCCGAAGCCCGCCTTGCTGGCCCGCGTGAACACGACCATCACGGTGAGCAGGATGGCGAGCCACACGCCCATCGCGATCATCGGGAACCAGATGAGGTGCTCGTCGTAGAGCACGACGAGGTAGGTCGCGACGACGAACATCGTCGACACCCCGCCCAGTCCCAGGAGGCAGGCGATCTGCGGCCAGCTCGCGCCCGCGCGGGCGGCCGAGCCCAGCCGGCCCGCCTCGTCGAGGAGTTCGCGCGCCCGCGCCGCGTCGATCGGCCCGCCCGGCTGCTCGGTCATCGCGTGCGCTCCCGCCGGCTCGCCAGGTGCAGCGATGCGCCGACGCCCACCAGCGCGGCGGCCGTGCTCGCCGCGACCACCATCAGGCCGGGGGTGTGGTTGAGCAGGCCCATGACGAACAGCGCGGTCATCGCCGCGATGCCGAGGGCGGGGCCGATCCAGGCGCGGGTGGGGGTCATGGCGTCTCCTTCGGGGATGTGCCTTAACCCTAACAAGTACTTTCCATATTGGGAAGTACTTGCTGAACGGACTCATGGCCCGCGGGGCGGCCCCACCCGGTCGAACCCGGGTGGGGCCGCCCGAGGCGCGTCAGCCGCGGATGCGCCGCGCCTGGGTCACCGGGGTGATGGCCTCCTCACCGCGCAGCAGCGCGAGGGCGTTGTTCGCCGCCAGCTCGGCCATCGCCGTACGGGTCTCGACGGTCGCCGAGCCCAGGTGCGGCAGCAGCACGACGTTGTCGAGTTCGAGCAACCCGGGGTGCACCGTCGGCTCGTTCTCGAAGACGTCGAGACCGGCTCCGGCGATCTGGCCCGCGCGCAGCGCCTCGACGAGCGCCTCCTCGTCGATGATCGGCCCGCGAGCCGAGTTCACCACGAACGCCGTCGGCTTCATCCGCGCCAGCGCGTCGGCGTCGATGAGGTGGTACGTCGAACCCTCCTGCCCGGCCGGGATGAGCGGGCAGTGCAGCGAGACGACATCGGCACTGGCCAGCAGCTCGTCGGTCTCCAGGCGCTGCGCGCCCAGCTCGGCCGCGACCTGCGGGTCCATCTCGTAGGCGTCGCAGTAGACGACGTTCATGCCGAACGCCTTGGCGCGCCGGGCCATCGCGACCCCGATCTGCCCGGCTCCGACGATGCCCAGCGTCTTGCCCTGCAGGCCTGTACCAAGCAGATAGAACATTCCCCACTGCCACGGGGTCTGCGAACGGATGATCCGCTCGCCCTCGCCGAACCGCCTCGTCACCATGAGCATGAGCCCGAAGGCGGTGTCGGCGGTGGTCTCGGTGAGCACCTTCGGGGTGTTCGTCGCGACGATCGAGCGCGCGTCGCAGGCTGCCACATCGATGTTGTTGAAGCCCACCGCCACGTTCGCGACGACCTTGAGCTGCTCGCCCGCGGCGTCGAGGAACTCGTCGTCGACCTTCTCGGTGAGCAGCGTGAGCACCGCGTCGGCGCCCGCGATGCGCCGCAGGCACTCCTCGCGGGAGATGGTCTCCTCCTCGTCCCACATCCACACGTCGTGCTCGGCCTTGAGCAACTCGACGCCTTCGGTGGGAATGCGGTTGGTGATGACGATCCGCGCCATGTCAGGCCTGCCCTTCCGTCTCGCCGGTCTCGATCCACGCCTTGAGCTTGGTCAGACCCTCGGTGATGTCTTCAGCCGGCAGCCCCGAGTAGGCGAACCGTACGTACTGGCGCTCCTCGCCCGGCTGGGGCCGGCCGAAGTGCTTGCGGGTGCAGAACGAGACGCCGGTGGCGTGCAGCGCCTGGGTCGCGAAGTCGTTGACCTCCTCGATGCCCCGGGCCGCCATCGCCTGCGTGACATCGGGGAACAGGTAGAACGTGGATTCCGGCCGGGCGATCTGCACCCCTGAGATCGTCTCGAGCACATCGACCGCAGCGTCGCGGCGACCCTTGAGCGTCTGCAGGATCTGCTGCACCTCACTTTGGTCACCGCGCAACCCGGCGGCGCCCGCGTGCTGGATGAAGTGCGTCGTGCACGACTCGTTGTTCGTGTTCATCGTGCCCATGACCTGGGCCACCTCGGCCGGGGCGATTCCGGCCCCCAGACGCCAGCCCGTCATCGCGAACTTCTTGCTGAACGTGTAGAGGATGACGGTGCGCTGCGCCATCCCCGGCAGCGACGCGATGCTCGAGCTCACACCCGAATAGCGGGTCTCGAAGTACGCCTCGTCGGAGAGCACCCACAGGTCGTGCTCGATCGCCAGCTGCGCGATCGCCTCTCGCTCCGCGGCGGTCGATTCCGCCGAGATCGGGTTCTGCAGGTCGTTGTAGATGATCGCGCTCGTGCGGTCGGTGATCAGCGAACGCACCCGGTCGAGGTCGATCGCGAAGCCGGAGTCGGTGGGCACATAGCCGTACGGCACCGCCTCCCCGCCGAGGTACTCGATCTGCGACTCGTAGATCGGGAAGCCGGGGTTGGGGTAGAGCACCTGGGTGCCCTCGTTCATGACCGCCTGGAGGAACTTCGTGATGACCGGCTTGCCGCCGGGCTGCACGACGACGTTCTCGGGGGTGTAGGCCGTGCCGCGACGCTCGTTCGTGTCGTCGGCGAGTGCCTCGCGAAGTGGCATGATGCCCGGTCCGGGGCAGTAGCCGGTGTAGCCGTCGGCGATCGCCTTGGCCGCCGCCTCGGTGATGACCCGCGGCGTTGCGAGGTCGATGTCGCCGAGGTGGAACGGATAGACCCGGTGCCCCTGCGCGGCCCATGCCGCGGCGGCCGCCGAGACGGCGAACGCCGTCTCCGTGCCGAGTCGATCCAGTCGGTGCGCTAGTGCCATACAGGCTCCTTTCGATATCCCCGGCCGGCGCGGTGCCTAGGTCCGGGGTGGCGCGGCCGTCGCCTCGCGCGGTCAGCCTAGGTGGGCGACCCGGGGTTACGGGAGACGTTGAACGGATCGGTTCCCGCTGGTAGACCCGCTGAAAACGAGTCAGCCTCGCCACGTGACGACGGCCGTCCGCAGGCGGGCGCACCAACGTCGTCCGCCCGTACCCGACCGACCGCGCCGCACCCTAGGCTGAGGCGGACGACGAGGTCGATTGCCGGAGGTGGCGACAATGACGGAAGCCGGAACACGCAGCGAGGGCGGCCCGGGCCATGTGGTGGTGGCGTGTGACAAGTTCAAGGGCTCCCTGACCGCCGGTCAGGTGCTGGCGTGCATCGCCGACGGCCTGCGCCGCGCCGACCCGGACCGCGGCGTGGAGACGGTCGTCGTGGCCGACGGCGGAGACGGCACCCTGGACGCCGCCCTGTCGGCGGGCTACGAGCGCGTGCCGGTGACCGTCGACGGCCCCACCGGTGAACCCGTCGAGACGGCCTACGCGGTGCTCGACGGGGTCGCCGTCGTCGAGATGGCCGACGCCTGCGGCCTCGTGCGGCTGCCCGGCGGTGAGCTGGCGCCGCTGACCGCCTCCAGCCGCGGGGCCGGGCAGGTGCTCGCCGCGGCCCTCGACGCCGGCGTCGACCGCATCGTCTTCGGGGTCGGCGGCAGTGCCTCCAACGACGGCGGTGCCGGCATGCTGCAGGCCCTCGGGGCACGGCTCCTCGACGCCCGGGGCGACGACCTGCCTGCTGGCGGCGGGCCGCTCGCCGACCTGCACACCCTCGACCTGTCCGGCCTGCACCCGCGGCTGCGCGAGGTCGACCTCACGCTGGCCAGCGACGTCAACAACCCGCTGCTCGGCGAGCGCGGCGCGGTCGCGATCTTCGGCCCGCAGAAGGGCGCCGACGAGGCGAAGCGCGAGCAGCTGGAGGCCGCGTTGACGCGGTTCTCGTCGGCCGTCACGGCGGCCACCGGTCGCGACGACACCGGCCGGCCCGGAGCCGGTGCCGCCGGGGGCGTCGGATACGCCGCGCTCGCCGTGCTCGACGCCGACATGCGCCCCGGCATCGAGCTGCTGCTCGAGCTGACCGGCTTCGAACAGATGCTGCCAGGCGCCTCGCTCGTCATCACCGGCGAGGGCTCGCTCGACGAGCAGACGCTGCTCGGCAAGGCGCCCGCGGGCGTCGCCTCCGCCGCGCGCGCCGCCGGCGTGCCCGTGGTCGCCGTCTGCGGCCGGGCGCTGCTCACCCAGGAGCAGGCCGCCGACTCCGGCATCGAGCACGTCTACGCGCTCACCGACCTCGAACCCGACCCAGCCGTCTGCATGAGCGATGCCGGGCGGCTGCTCGTCGACCTTGCCGAGAAGGTCGGTCGCGAGCATCCCGCCTGAGCGCCGGGATCGGCGGGAGCGCCGGTACCCGTGGCCCGGGCCCGCCGGCGACAGCGCCGTTCGGCGGCGTCGGCGGTAGCCTTCGGGAGTGACTACCCTCGGCATCGACCCCGGGCTGCCCCCGTTCGCCAAGATCCTCGTCGCCAACCGCGGCGAGATCGCGATCCGCGCCTTCCGCGCCGCCTACGAGCTCGGCTCGCGCAGCGTCGCGATCTTTCCCTACGAAGACCGGGGCAGCGAGCACCGGCTCAAGGCCGACGAGAGCTACGAGATCGGGGAGCGCGGCCATCCCGTGCGCGCCTACCTCGATCCCGAACTCATCGTCGCGGCCGCCAAGGAGGCGGGCGCCGACGCCGTCTATCCCGGCTACGGATTCCTCTCCGAGAACCCGCTGCTCGCCGAGGCCTGCGAGCGCGAGGGCATCACGTTCATCGGTCCCAGCTCCCAGGTGCTCTCGCTGACCGGCGACAAGTCGCGCGCGATCGCGGCCGCCAAGGCCGCGGGCGTGCCGACCCTGCAGGGCGTGCCGCCCACCCGCGACGCGGCCGCGCTCGTGGAGTCGGCGCAGGGGCTGGAGTTCCCGGTGTTCGTCAAGGCCGTCGCGGGCGGCGGCGGGCGCGGCATGCGCCGGGTCGACGAGCCCGGGCAGTTGCGGGAGGCGGTCGAGGCCTGCATGCGGGAGGCCGAGGGCGCCTTCGGCGACGGGACGGTCTTCATCGAGCGGGCGGTCGTCGACCCGCGCCACATCGAGGTGCAGATCCTGGCCGACGGCAGCGGAGAGGTCATGCACCTCTTCGAGCGGGACTGCTCGGTGCAGCGCCGACACCAGAAGGTCGTCGAGATCGCGCCCGCACCCAACCTGGATCCGCACGTGCGCGAGGCGATCTGCGCCGACGCGGTGCGCTTCGCCCGCGAGATCGGCTACGCCAACGCCGGCACCGTCGAGTTTCTCGTCGACACGGCCGGGCGGCATCACTTCATCGAGATGAACCCGCGGATCCAGGTGGAGCACACGGTCACCGAGGAGGTCACGGACGTCGACCTCGTGCAGTCCCAGATGCGGATCGCCGGCGGGGCCACCCTCGCCGACCTCGGGCTGTCACAGGACTCTGTGCGGTTGCGCGGCGCCGCCCTGCAGTGCCGGATCACCACCGAAGACCCGGCGAACGGGTTTCGCCCCGACACCGGCAAGATCTCCACTTACCGCTCCCCGGGCGGCGCGGGGGTGCGGGTCGACGGCGGCACGACGTTCGCCGGTGCGACGATCAGCCCGCACTTCGACTCCCTGTTGGCCAAGCTGACCTGCCGGGGCCGCGATCACCAGGCGGCCGTGGCCCGGGCCGCGCGGGCCGTCGCGGAGTTCCGCATCCGCGGCGTGAGCACCAACATCCCGTTCCTGCAGGCTCTGCTCGACGAGCCCGACTTTCGCGCGGGCCGCCTCGACACCTCCTTCATCGAGCGCCACCCGCACCTGCTGACCGCGCGCGGCTCGGCCGACCGCGGCACCAAGCTGCTCACCTATCTGGCGGAGACCTCGGTGAACCGGCCGCACGGCGACGCCCCGGTCGCGCTCGAGCCGCGCACCAAGCTGCCGTCGATCGACCGTTCGACACCGCCTCCGGACGGCAGCCGGCAGTTGTTGCGCTCGCACGGGCCCGAGGGCTTCGCGCGCCGGCTGCGCGAGCAGAACGTCGTCGCGGTCACCGATACGACGTTCCGTGACGCCCACCAATCGCTGCTCGCCACGCGGGTGCGCACGTACGACCTGCTCGGCGTGGCCGGTCACGTCGCCCGGCTCACCCCGCAGCTGTGGTCGCTGGAGGCCTGGGGCGGCGCGACCTACGACGTCGCCCTGCGCTTTCTGTCCGAGGACCCCTGGGAGCGGCTGGCACGGCTCCGGGAGGCGGTGCCGAACATCTGCCTGCAGATGCTCCTTCGCGGGCGCAACACCGTCGGCTACACCCCGTACCCGACCGAGGTCACCGACGCATTCGTCGCCGAGGCCGCGGCCACCGGCATCGACGTGTTCCGGATCTTCGACGCCCTCAACGACGTCGAGCAGATGCGCCCGGCGATCGAGGCGGTGCGCTCCACCGGCTCCGCGGTGGCCGAGGTGGCGCTGTGCTACACCGGCGACCTGTGCGACCCGCGCGAATCGCTGTACACCCTGGACTACTACCTGCGCCTCGCCGAGTCGATCGTGCAGGCCGGTGCCCACATCATCGCGATCAAGGACATGGCCGGTCTGCTGCGGGCTCCCGCCGCCCGAACCCTGGTCAGCGCCCTGCGGGAGCGCTTCGACCTGCCGGTGCATCTGCACACCCACGACACGGCCGGGGGGCAGCTGGCCACGCTGACCGCGGCGATCGACGCCGGGGTCGACGCCGTCGATGCGGCGTGCGCGGCGCTGGCCGGCACGACCTCGCAGGTGGCGCTGAGCTCGCTGGTCGCCGCCACCGACCACTCGGCGCGCGACACCGGCCTGTCGTTGGACGCCGTCTGCTCCCTGGAGCCCTACTGGGAGGCGGTGCGGCGGGTCTACGCGCCGTTCGAGTCCGGCCTGCCCGCGCCGACCGGCCGGGTCTACCGCCACGAGATCCCCGGCGGCCAGTTGAGCAACCTGCGCCAGCAGGCGACCGCGCTGGGGCTGGGGGAGAAGTTCGAGCAGATCGAGGACATGTACGCCGCGGCCGACCGGATCCTGGGGCGGCTCGTCAAGGTGACCCCCAGCAGCAAGGTCGTCGGTGACCTCGCGCTGCACCTCGTGGCGGTGGGCGCCGACCCGGACGACTTCGAGGCCAACCCGCAGAAGTACGACGTGCCCGACTCCGTCGTCGGCTTTCTCTCCGGCGAGCTCGGCGACCCGCCGGGCGGCTGGCCCGAACCGTTCCGCAGCCGGGCTCTGAAGGGCCGCACGGTCAAGGCGCCCGCGGCGCAGCTCGACGACGCGCAGCGGCACGGACTGGCCACCGATCGCCGGGCCACACTGAACGAGTTGCTGTTTCCCGGGCCGACGCGCGACTTCCTCGCCACGTCGTCGGCCTACGGCAACCTGTCGGTGCTCTCGTCGATCGACTTCTTCTACGGGCTGCGCCCCGGCGACGAGCACGAGGTGCGGCTCGAGGAGGGCAAGGTGCTGCTGCTCGGCCTCGAGGCGGTCGGGCGGGCCGACGACCGCGGATATCGCACAGTGATGTGTGTCATCAACGGTCAGCTGCGGCCGATGCAGGTGCGTGACACCTCGATCGCCGCCGACGTCGCGGATCTGGAGAAGGCCGATCCCGGCCGGCCGGGGCACGTCGGGGCCCCGTTCGCCGGAGCGGTCACGGTGACCGTCTCCGAGGGCGAGGAGGTGGCCGCCGGGCAGGCCGTGGCGACGATCGAGGCGATGAAGATGGAGGCCTCGATCACCACCCCGGTGGCCGGCGTCGTCGAGCGCGTCGTGATCGCCGACACCGGCCAGCTCGAGGGCGGCGACCTCGTGGTGGTCATCGCCCCCGCGGAGGGCCACGCGAACTAGACGGGCGGCGCGGTGATCGTCAGCGGCGGCTGACCCTGCCCGGGGGCTGGGTCAGCTCGACACCGCGGCGGCGAGGCGGCCGAGGCTGTCCTCCAACTCCGACTCCGAGACCAGCGGGAAGCTGACCTTCTTGAGCAGGTCCTTGTCGGTGACCGCCGACCAGTCGTAGGTCAGGCTGACGTCGGTGCTGTCGGCGTCCTGCGGCTTGAGCTCCCACACCCACTGCCAGCCGGGCGGCTCGGTGCCGGCGGGCGCGGTCTTCCACGCGAGCAGCTTGTTCTCGTCGTAGCCGACGACGTGGTTGTCGGTCTTGTACTCCCCGCCCATGTGGTCGCCCTCCATGTTCATCGAGAAGACCTGGCCGGTGGCGGTGATCCGGTCGGTCTTGTCGTCGGACACGATGAAGCCCGAGCCGTCGAGCTCGGCGTGCCGCTGCGGGTTCGACAGCACATTGAAGATGTCGGCCGCGGAGGCGTCGATGGTCCGGGAGACGGTGATCCTCTTGTCGTCGCTCATGACGCCCAGCCTGGTGGCCGAGGCGCCCGCCCGCCACCGGAATGCCCTCGTCCGCCGGAGCGGCTCGCGCGGTCAGGCGTCGATGAGCCAGGCCGGCACCGTCTTCTGACAGTCGCCGACGACGTGGGCGTGGAAGTCGTCCTCGTAGGGGGTGTCGTCGTCGAGGTTGACGTTGACGCACAGGGCCCCGGCGCGGCGGGCGATCGGGATGAGCCAGCGGGCCGGGGTGACGAACGCCGAGGTGCCGATCGCCAGCACGAGGTCGGCCTCGCGGACGGCCCGCTCCGAGGCCTCCCAGACGTCCGGGTCGAGGGGCTCGCCGAAGAGCACGACGTCGGGCCGCAGTCGGCCGCCGCACGCGGGGCACGCCGGGATGTGGCCCGGCTCCGGCTCGTGGGTGAAGTCGATGTCGCCGACGTAGTCGCAGGGCGGCTCGAGGCACACGTCGCGCGCCGCCGACCCGTGCAGCTCGAGCACGTCGCGGGAGCCGGCGTCCTGGTGCAGGCCGTCGACGTTCTGGGTGATGACCTGCACCTGCGCGCGCGCCAGCGCCAGGTGCGCGGGGGAGGGGCCGGCCGCGATCGCCTGTCGGCGGATGCCGCCCCACACGTCCCACAGCACCGGCAGGTTGCCGGGCAGGAGCGACGACTCCATCGCCGTCGCCAGGTCAGGACGGGCCGTCCACAGGCCGCCGATGCCGCGGAAGGTCGCCAGGCCGGCCGCCGCGCTGATCCCGGCCCCGGTGAGCGCCACCACCTTGCGGTAGCGGTTGCGGGGGGCCACCTCGGCCAGCGTCGGCGTCATGTCACCGATTCTCAGGGAAGCGGCCGGGGCTCTGCACGACACATCGGCGAAAACGGGCCGGACGTCCTGCATCTATCCGCCGCGCTCGCGTGCAGGGAGCCGGTCGCGCGGCCGCCTCCGGCGGGGAATCACAGGTCGGGCGCGCTCAGCGACGCGCGCCGCCGGGCGATTGAGGGTCCGTGGCCTACCGCCTCCGACCGCCGGGGACGCATTGCGGCCGCGCAACGGAGGTGCCGCATGGCGATTGGACGGTCAGCACGACCCGATGACCTCACGCCGGCTCGGCGTGCGGCCGCGGCGTTGGTCGCCCTCGCGTGCGTTCTGCCGGCGCTGGGAGTGCTGCAGCCCGCCCAGGCCACGGCCGCCCCCGACGCCTTTGCACACAATTCTGTGCAGAAGGCCGATCCGGCGCCCACGCCGTCGGAGCCGGACCGGCCCGAGAAGACCGAGGTCGAGCCGACGGGCGACGTCATCGTGCGCTTCAAGGAGGGCACGGGCGCCGCGAGCTCCACGGCCGGGCGGGCGAAGGCCCTCGACGCGGTCTCGGCGACGTCGGACACCGACCTGGCGCCCGAGCGCACCCTGAGCACCGGCGCCACCCTCGTGCAGGGTGGCGAGCCGGGCGACGCCGCCGCGATCGCCGAGCGCTTCGAGGCCCGCCCCGACGTCGAGTACGCCGAGCCCGACCTGCGCTTCCGGCTCGCAGCCGCCCCGAACGACCCGCTGTACGGGCCCTACCAGTGGGACCTGTCGTCGTACCGCTACGGCATCGACGCCCCGGTCGGCTGGCTGCGCAGCCAGGGCAGCGGCGTCACGGTCGCCGTCGTCGACTCCGGCATCGTCGCTCACCCCGACCTCGCGGGACAGGTCGTGCCCGGCTACGACTTCATCAGCGACCCGCTGACCGCCCGCGACGGCACCGGCCGCGACAACAACCCGACCGACCAGGGCGACTGGGAGCAGACCGACACCGACTGCTGGCCGGAGGCGGCGCCGTACGCGGCGAGCAGCTGGCACGGCACGCATGTCGCCGGCACGATCGGCGCCGTCTCCGGGAACGGCCAGGGCGTCGCGGGGGTCGCGCCGAAGGCCCGGATCCAGCCGGTGCGGGTCATCGGCCACTGCGGCGGCACGCTGTCGGACATCGCCGACGGGATCGCCTGGGCCAGCGGCGCGTCGGTCTCGGGGGTGCCCGCCAACGGCACTCCCGCCAAGGTCGTCAACGTCTCCCTGTCGGGGGAGACGACGTGCCCGGTCACCATGCAGTCGGCGATCACCAAGGCGACGCAGCGCGGCGCGCTCGTCGTCACCGCCGCGGGCAACTCCTCCTCGGCCGCCGGCTACGAGGCCCCCGGCAACTGCACCGGTGTGCTCAACGTCGCCGCGACCGCCCGCAACGGCACCCGGGCCTGGTACTCCAACTACGTCGACACGAACGCGATCGCCGCCCCCGGGGGAGACGGTGACAACCCGATCATCTCCACCGTCGACAAGGGTGAGACGACGCCGACGGGCCCGGACTACGGCTTCATGATGGGCACGTCGATGGCCGCCCCGCACGTCTCCGGGGTGGCGGCCCTCGTGTTCTCGGCGCGTCCGGGACTGACCGGCGCGCAGGTCCGGTCGATCCTGATGCGCTCGGCGCGGCCGTTCCCGGTGGGCTGCGACCGGTGCGGAGCCGGTCTGGTCGACGCCGGCCGCGCCGTCGCCCTCGCCACCGGCACCCCGCTGCCGAGGCCGCCGGTCAACAACGCGACCCCGGTGCCGGCCAAGGTCGCCACCGGCAAGGCCCGGCTGGCCTGGTCGGCCTTCCCCGGCGCCCGCGGACCCGTGCGGTACGCCGTGCAGTGGCGGATCGTCAACGTGGGAACCGGCGGCGTGCGCTCCTACGGTGCCTGGACCGGGCTGACCAGCTCGACGACCGCGACCTCGATGTGGCCGGCGGGTCTGGCCGGCCGCGCCTACCAGTTCCGGGTGCGGGGCACCGACGCCGCCGGGGTGGTCAGCGCCTGGTCGACCCCGACGTCGGTCGGGGTGCCCGCCGACATGTCGCCGGCCGTCGGCTCGCGCACCGGCACGTGGCGGGCGGTCGCCAACACCTCGGCCGTCTCCGGCTCGCTGGTGCGCACCGCCTCCACCGGCGCGACGTGGACGCTGCCGGTCACCTACGCCTCCGGCGTCGCGGTCATCGTCGGCAAGGGCCCGGGGTACGGCACGCTCGACGTCTACGTCGACGGCACGCGCCGCGCGCGGGTGTCGACGAGCGCCACCACCCTCAGCGGCGCCAACACCGTCTCCACCGTGCGGTTTCCCTACGGGCGGCACTCGATCCGGTTCGTGCGGGTGTCCGGCACCGTCGCCCTCGACGCCGTCGCGTACGTGCGCTGAGCGGGCGGCCGGTCGCGCAGCGCGCCGCGGAGGCGGTCAGTGCGCGGGCTGCACGACCGGCACGAGGGCGCGGGTGCGCTCGACGAGGCCCAGGTCGATGTCCGCGACGAGCACATCGGGCTCGTGCGTGAGGCGGGCCCGCACGCCGCCGGAGGGATCGACGAGCGCGCTGCGGCCCAGGCCGAGCGGGGCGCTGCCCTGCGGCGGCGTCCACGCCTGGTCGCAGGCGAGCAGCCACGCCTGGGCGTCCATGGCGCGGGCGCGCACGAGCAGGTCCCACTGCTGCGCCTTGCCGGGGCCCTCGCCCCAGGAGGCGGGGAGCACGACGAGTTGCGCGCCCGCCCGCCCCAGCGCGGTGAACTGGTCGGCGAAGCGCACGTCGTAGCACGTCGCCAGGCCCACGCGCACGCCGTCGACGACCGCCGTCACGAGCTCGGAGCCGGGCGCCACCGTCTCCGACTCCTTCGAGCCGAACGCGTCGTAGAGGTGGATCTTGCGGTAGACGGCCTCACCGTCGGGGCCGGTGAGCAGCAGCGTGTTGTGCACCCGGCCGTCCGCCGCGGGCTCGAACATGCCGGCGACCACGGTGAGCCCGTGCCGCCGCGCCGCGGCGCGCAGCCCCTGGGCGAACGGGCCGTCGAGCGGCTGCGCGACCTCGGCGAGCGGAGTCGCGAAGTGCGCCATCGCCGCTTCCGGCAGCACGGCGAGCCGGGCGCCGGCGTCCGCGGCCCGCGCGATCGCCGCGTTCGCCGTCTCGAGGTTCTCTCTCGGGTCGGACGACGAGAGGATCTGGCAGGCGGCGACGCGCAGCGTGTCATCGGTCGACTCGGGCATGCAGACCACCCTGCCACGGCCGCTCGCGGGGTCGCGCGGTCAGGTGGCGGTCAGGTGCCCGTCTCGTCGACGGAGGCGGTCTGCAGGCCGAGCGCCCGCGCGCACGCGGTGATGTCGCAGCCGCTCAGGCCGGCCTCGGCGAACGGGAAGATGACCCGCTGGCGCCGCACGGCGTGCATCGGGGCGCCCGAACGCGCCTCGGCCACATCGCAATAGGCGATCGTGTCGATGGGCAGTTCGGTGAGGGCCCGCCGCGCCGAGCTCTTCCCGGCGGGACCCCAGGTGCGCAGCACGGGCAGGCCGAGGGCGTCGGCGACCAGCTGCGCGAGGGCGTCCGCGGCCGGAGCCGGGCGCTGCGTCGGGTCGAGCACGAGCGCCACCCGCTGGGCGCCGAGAGCGCGGGCGCTGATCGTCAGCAGCAGCGCCGAACGCGGGTCGCCGCCGAAGACGACCCCGACCCGACCGGCTCCGATGAGGGTGGCCTGCACGCGACCGACCATGCCGGCGAGATCGGCCGCGACGGGAGCGTCCTGGCAGCGTTCCGGCGCCGCGAGCGCGGGACCGAAGTCGTCCCGCCCCCACGCTGTCAGGCCCTGAGCGCTCATGGCCTCCAGTGTCCGTCGACCGGGCCGCGGCGGCTCGGTCGACATGCCGCGGATAGATACGAGATCTCTTGTGAGGGTGCGCTTCTCGGGCGGACGCCCGACTCGGTCCGGGGCCCGCTTCGGCGCCGGCGGGGCCGGCCTGAGGGCCCTGTGATCGCGGTGCCGCGGGCCGCGGTCGCGACCCGACCGCGCGACCCACCGCAGTGCCGGTTTTATCCGTTTCACCAGGTGGGGCCCGTCAGGTGAGCGGCGCGTTACCGTCCGGTCACGGTGCGAGTCGACCGTGCCGCATCCCGTGTCCGGAGCCGCTCAGCCGGGTATTGTTCGGGCGCAGACAGGCCGGACAACACGGGCGACATGGAGCCCTCGGCCACGGCAGAGAGGGTCAACATGACCGCACTCGGCGTCATCTTCATCGCCGCCGCCGCGCTCGTGGGAGGCGCCGCCTTCTGGGTCGCCTCGTCGAACGCCTCCATCGAGGCCACGGTCGAGCTGTTCAACAACACCCTCAGTCTCACACCGCTGACGATGTTCCTCGCGGGCGCGCTGACCGTCTTCCTCCTCCTGCTCGGTTTGTGGATGGTGCTGTCGTCGGCTCGCCGCCGCGCTCGCCGCAACAAGCAGCGGCGCGACCTCGAGAAGCAGGCGCGCGAGCAGGAGCGCGAGCTCGCGCAGACCCGCGCCCGCCTCGCCGAGGGGGAGCGCAAGAACGCGCAGCACGTGCGCACCGAGCCGGCCCGCACCGAACCCGCCCGTCGGGAGCCGGCTCGCGAGCCCGCGCGCACGGAGCAGCGCACAGAGCAGCGGCCCGAGCAGCGCACGGAGACGCGGACCGACAAGCGCTCCGAGCAGCCTCGGCCGGACCAGAAGCGTGCGGAGCCGGTCCGCGAGCCGCAGCGCGGCGGGAGCGGCACCGGGCCCGGCCTGTCCGAGCAGGTGCGCCGCGAGCAGGCCCGCGCCGACGCCGAGCGCGGCAGCGCCGGTGCGGCAGGCGCCGGTTCCGGCGCGACGCCGGCCGGGTCCACCGGGGCGGTCCGCACCGGAGGGTCCTCCACTGCGTCCGGCCCGACGTCCGGCCCGACCGGCGCGACCGGCAAGCCCGGTGACTCCGGGGACTCCGCGTCCACCGAGGTTCTCTCCGACCGGTCGGGCAGCCAGGCGACCGGCCCGCGCCCGGACGGCACCTACGGCGACGGCGACAAGCCCAAGGCCTGAACCGCCTCGACGACGAGCACGCCGACGGCCCGATCCCCGCGGGGGTCGGGCCGTCGTCGTGCCCGGGGCGCACGTGGGTTTCGGCGCCGCCCAAGGGTTCTCGTTCGCCGCACGGGCCGGCCCACGCCCAGGGGAGCGGTCAGGCTCCGGTGGTAGCGTGCCGCCCGCCTCGGCCGCCCCGCCGAGACAGCCCCTCAGGAAAGGCGAGCGATGAAGCTGTCCCCTCAGTCCGACGAGATCGTCAAGGCCACCGCGGGCGTCGTGGCCGAGCATGCGGAGGAGATCACCAAGGTCTTCTATCCGGACATGTTCGCGGCGCACCCCGAGCTGATGCGGGTGTTCAACAAGGCGAACCAGGCGATCGGCGAGCAGCCCAAGGCGCTCGCCGCCTCCGTGGTGGCCTACGCGGTCAACCTCATCGATCCCGACGCCCCCGACTTCGGCCCGGTCATGCGGCGGATCGCCCACAAGCACGTGTCGTTGGGAATCCGCGCCCAGGAGTACACGATCGTCGGCCATCACCTGCTCAAGGCCGTCAAGACCGTGCTCGGCGATGCGATCACCCCCGAGGTCGCGGCCGCCTGGGACGAGGTGTACTGGCTCTTCGGCACCGAGCTCATCGCCGAGGAGGGCAAGCTGTACGCCCTCGGCGGCACCGACCCCGCCGACCCGTGGCGCAAGTACCGCGTCGTCGAGCGGTTCGAGGAGAGCGAGGACATCTTCTCGCTCGTGCTGGCTCCGCTCGAGGGCGATGCCCCCGCCTACGAGACCGGTCAGTACGTCGCGATCGCCGTCGACCTGCCGAACGGGGAGCGTCAGCCGCGGCAGTACACGCTGTCGTCGAGCCCCCGCGGTGACCTGCGGGTGACGATCAAGCGGGTGCGCGGCGTCGACGGCCACCCCGACGGGCAGGTCTCGACGTGGCTGTTCGAGAACGCGACCCCCGGCACCGTCCTCGACGTCTCCCAGCCGGCCGGCGACCTCGTGCTGCAGGACTCGGACGGCCCGCTCGTGCTCGTCTCGGCCGGCATCGGGATCACCCCGGTCGCGGCGATCCTCGACGAGATCTCGCGTCGCCAGCCCGACCGCACCGTGCGGATCTTCCACGCCGACTCCTCGCACAGCCACCACGCGCTGTACAAGCACCTGCGCCGCCAGGTCGAGTGGATGAGTGACGCCCGGGCGCAGAACTGGTACGAGGAGGGCGCGGAGGAGGCCCCGACGATCTACCCGGCCCGCTCCGGCTTCATGGATCTGTCGGACATCGACGTGCCCGCCGAGGCGACCGTGTTCATGTGCGGCCCGCTGGCGTTCATGCGGTCGGCGCGCACCGCGCTCATCGAGAAGGGCGTGCACCCGGAGAAGATCCACTACGAGGTGTTCGGCCCCGACCTGTGGGCGCAGAACCCCGACGCCGCCTGATCGACAGATCGACAGATCGGGTGATGCTCGGAGGCCGGCGGGTTCAGCGGTCGGCACACACTTGTGTGCCGACCGTGCCGGCCGCGATCCGCGCGATGTCGGCCAGCGGCCCGATCGCGGCGCGGCCTCCGGTGGCGGTGACGAACTCGGACGCGGCCTGGACCTTCGGGCCCATGGATCCGGCCGGCAGGGCGAGCGCGTCGAGTTCGGCGGGGGTCACCCGACCGAGACGACGCTGCCGCGGGGTTCCCCAGTCGACATAGACGCCGTCGACGTCGGTGGCGATGACCAGCAGATCCGCGCCCAGTTCACGGGCGAGCAGCGCGGAGGCGAGGTCCTTGTCGATGACGGCCTCGACGCCGTGCAGGTCGCCGGCGTCGTCGAAGGCGGTCGGGATGCCGCCGCCGCCCGTGCAGATGACGACGGTGCCACCCTCGAGCAGCTGCCGGATCGGCCCGATCTCGAAGATCCGCTGCGGGCGCGGGCTGGCGACGACCCGCCGGAAGCCGTCGCCGTCGGGCGCGATCGTCCACCCGTGCGAGCGGGCGAGCCGGTGCGCGGTGTCGCGGTCGTAGACCGGGCCGATGGGTTTGGTCGGGTGGTCGAACGCCGGGTCGTCGCGGTCGACCTCGACCTGCGTGAGGATCGTCGCCAACGGCTGCTCGAGCGGGAGCAGGTTGCCCAGCTCCTGTTCGATGACGTAGCCGATCATCGCCTCGGTCTGCGCGCCGAGCACGTCGAGCGGGTAGGGGTCGACGTGCGTGTAGGCGGCCGCCTGGAGCGCCAGCAGCCCGACCTGCGGGCCGTTACCGTGGGCGACGACGAGCTCGTTGCCCGGCGCGACGGTGGCGATGCTTCGGCAGGCGGTGCGGATGTTGGTCCGCTGGTTGCCCGCGGTCATCGGCTGGCCGCGCTGCAACAGGGCGTTGCCGCCCAGCGCGATGACGATGCGCATGGTGTCTCCTTGATGTCTCCTTGAGCCGGGGCCGGGCAGACCAGCATGACCCACCGCCGACCAGGAGGCCAGAGCTAAGGTTGAGCGGAATAGACTCAAGTTTGAGACGGTTGCACCGGACAAGCAGTCACATCCCCGACCAAGGAGCATCGCAACGCCTATGAACCTCCAGCTGACGACCAAGGCCCAGGAGGCCTTCTCGGCGGCCACCCGCAACGCCTCGGCCGCCGGCAACCCGCACGTCGAGCCCGCGCACCTGCTGCTCGCGCTCACCGACCAGCAGGACACGACGACCGGGCCGCTGCTCGACGCCTCCGGCAGCTCGATGCAGGCCGCCCGCCAGGCGGCGCAGGCCGAGCTGGCGAAGCTGCCCAGCGCCACCGGCTCCTCGATGACGAGCCCGAGCCTGAGCCGCTCCGGTCTGAACGTCATCGAGCAGGCCCGCCAGGTCATGGAGGCGATGGGCGACACCTACGTCTCCACCGACCACCTGCTGCTCGCCATCGCGCGCACCGGCCTGTTCGGCCTCGACGCCGACGCGATCGACCAGCTCATCCCGCAGATGCGCGGGGGCGCCAAGGTCGACTCCGAGAACCCCGAGGACCAGTTCAACGCCCTCGCCAAGTACGGCTCCGACCTCACCGCGGCCGCCCGCGAGGGCCGGCTCGACCCGGTCATCGGCCGCGACTCCGAGATCCGCCGCGTCGTGCAGGTGCTCAGCCGCCGCACGAAGAACAACCCGGTGCTCATCGGCGAGCCCGGCGTCGGCAAGACCGCCGTCGTCGAGGGGCTCGCCCAGCGCATCGTCGCCGGCGACGTGCCGGAGTCGCTGCGCGACAAGGGGCTCATCGCCCTCGACCTGGGCGCGATGGTCGCCGGCGCGAAGTACCGCGGCGAGTTCGAGGAGCGGCTCAAGGCCGTGCTCGAGGAGATCACGTCGTCCGACGGCAAGGTCATCACCTTCATCGACGAACTGCACACGATTGTGGGCGCCGGGGCGACCGGCGAGGGCTCGATGGACGCGGGCAACATGATCAAGCCGTTGCTGGCCCGCGGCGAGCTGCGTCTCGTCGGCGCGACGACGCTCGACGAATACCGCAAGCACATCGAGAAGGACGCCGCCCTGGAGCGGCGCTTCCAGCAGGTGTACGTCGGTGAGCCGAGCGTCGAAGACACGATCGCGATCCTGCGCGGCCTCAAGGAGCGCTACGAGGCGCACCACAAGGTGGCCATCGCCGACTCCGCGCTCGTGGCCGCCGCCACGCTGAGCAACCGGTACATCCAGAACCGGCAGCTGCCCGACAAGGCCATCGACCTCGTCGACGAGGCCGCCTCCCGGCTGCGCATGGAGATCGACTCCAGTCCCGTGGAGATCGACGCGCTGCGCCGCCAGGTCGACCGGCTGAAGATGGAGGAGCTGCACCTCGACCGCGAGACCGACGAGGCCTCCCGCGAGCGCCTCGCGCGGCTGCGCAAGGACCTCGCCGACCGCACAGAAGAGTTGGCGGCCCTGACCGGTCGCTGGGAGGCCGAGAAGGCCGGCCTCAACCGGGTCGGCGACCTCAAGGCCCGCCTCGACGAGCTGCGCGTGCAGGCCGAGCGGCTGCAGCGCGAGGGCGACTTCGGCGAGGCTTCCCGCCTGCTGTACGGCGAGATCCCCGCGCTGGAGAAGGAACTCGACAAGGCCGACAGCGCCGAGCGCGAGGCCGCCGGCGGCGAGAGCCCGATGGTCAAGGACGAGGTCGGCGCCGACGACATCGCCGACGTCATCAGCTCGTGGACCGGCATCCCCGCCGGGCGCCTGCTCGAGGGGGAGACCGAGAAGCTGCTGCACATGGAGGAGTACCTCGGCCGGCGGCTCATCGGGCAGACCGAGGCCGTGCGGGCCGTCTCCGACGCGGTGCGCCGCAGCCGGGCCGGCATCGCCGACCCCGACCGGCCCACCGGCTCGTTCCTGTTCCTCGGCCCGACCGGCGTCGGCAAGACCGAGCTGGCCAAGTCGCTGGCGGACTTCCTCTTCGACGACGAGCGCGCGATGGTGCGCATCGACATGAGCGAGTACTCCGAGCGGCACGCGGTGGCCCGGCTCATCGGCGCCCCGCCCGGCTACGTCGGCTACGACGAGGGCGGCCAGCTCACCGAGGCCGTGCGGCGGCGCCCCTACTCGGTCGTGCTGCTCGACGAGGTCGAGAAGGCCCACCCGGAGACCTTCGACATCCTGCTGCAGGTGCTCGACGACGGGCGCCTGACCGACGGTCAGGGTCGCACGGTCGACTTCCGCAACGTCATCCTCGTCATGACCTCCAACCTCGGCAGCCAGTACCTCATCGACCCCTCGATGAGCCCGCAGGCCAAGCGCGACGCCGTGATGTCGACGGTGCGCACGGCCTTCAAGCCGGAGTTCCTCAACCGGCTCGACGAGACGGTGGTCTTCGAGGCCCTGACGCGCGAGGAGCTCGCGCAGATCGTCGAGCTGGCCGTCCAGGCGCTGTCGCGGCGGCTGTCCGACCGGCGGATCACGCTGGCCGTCACCGCGCCCGCGCGCGAATGGCTGGCCGACGCCGGCTTCGACCCGGCCTACGGCGCCCGGCCGCTGCGCCGCCTCGTGCAGCGCGAGATCGGCGACCGGCTCGCCCAGGCCCTGCTCTCCGGGCAGGTGCGCGACGGGCAGGAGGTCACGGTCCACCTCGACGCCTCCGGCGAGCACCTCACCCTCGCCGAGCCCGCTGTCGAGGCGACTCCGGAGTCGACCTCGCGGGAGTGAGCAACGCGGATACGGCCGCCGTCGACGAGGAGTCGGCGGCGGCCGCCGTTGCGCGTCCGAAAGTTATAACGAAGCTCGGTCAGGGCAGCATGTCGAGGGCGCGGCGGCCGTGGCTGGCGTCGATGTGCTCGCGCATGACGCGGCGGGCGCGCTCGGCGTCGCGCTCGACGACGGCGCCGACGATCGCCTGGTGCTCGGCCGTGATGCGCTCGCGGTCGGCCTCCGTGATCGGTTCGCGGGCGAGGACGAGCGCGCGGTACCGGTCGGCCTTGTCCCAGAGCCGGTCGAGGGAGTCGACGAGCAGGTCGTTGCCGCACGCGGAGTAGACCGCCCGGTGGAACTCGCGGTGCGCGAGCATCGCCTCGGTGTCGCCGGAGTCGGTGATCGGCTCGAGCCGGGCCAGGGCGTCCGCGATGCGGGTCAGGTCGCGCGACGAGCGGCGTTGCGCCGCCAGGCCGGCCGCGAACGGGTCGAGCTGCTGGCGCAGTTCGTACAGCTGCTCGGCCTCCGCGCGGGTCACCGGCGCGACGTGCGCGTCGCGGTGAGCGGCCAGGTCGATGAGGCCGTCGGCCGACAGCCGCTTGATCGCCTCGCGCAGCGGCGTCGTGCTCACCCCGAGCTCGGCGGCGAGGGCGGCCTGCGGGATGACGCTGCCGGGCTCGAGCTCGCCGGACAGGATGCGGCGGCGCACCTCGACGTAGGCGTACTCGTGCTTGGTCAGTGTGGCGGCTGGGGCGGCTGGGGCCGCCGGGGCGGCCGGGGTGGCCGGGCTCATCGGTTCCTCCTGATGCGCATCCAGTCCCGCGATTATCACCGGTGGCCTCGATCTTACCTCCCGGACTAGCCGACCGGCTCCGCAAGGTTATAACCTGTGCGGGACGAAGGGATCACTCATGGTTGACACGCGACCCGCCGACACCCCTGCCCTCACGCGCCTCGTGCGCGTCGCCGACACCGACTACGTCGTCGCCGACCTGGAGGCGGTCGCGCACGGCGAGCTGGCCCGCTGGCCGATGGTGTTGCGCATCCTCGCCGAGAACGCCGTGCGCACCGCGGGCGAGAGCCGCGAGCACGCCCTGGAGCAGCTGCGGTCGGCCGCGCGCGGGCAGAGCCTGGGCGGCGACATCCCGTTCCTGCCGAGCCGGCTGCTCATGCACGACACGACCGCGACCCCGGCGCTCGTCGACGTCGCCGCGATGCGCGACGCCCTGGCCCGTCGCGGTGTCGACCCGGTCGCGCTCAACCCGACGCTGCCGATCGAGGTGTCGGTCGATCACTCCCTCGCGGTCGAGAGCTTCGCCCGCCCCGACGCGCCGCAGACGAACATGCGCGAGGAGATCCGCCGCAACGTCGAGCGCTACCGGTTTCTGCGCTGGGCCGCCGCGACGCTGAGCAACCTGCACGTCAACGCGCCCGGCACCGGCATCATGCACACGATCAACCTCGAGCAGCTCGCCACGGTCGCGACGACGCAGGAGCGCGACGGGCGCACGTGGCTCGTACCCGACGTCATGGTCGGCACCGACTCCCACACGCCGATGGTCAACGGACTCGGCGTGCTCGGCTGGGGCGTGGGCGGGCTCGAGGCCCAGACGGTGATGTTCGGACTGCCGATCTCGCTGCGGGTGCCCGACGTCGTCGGGGTGCGCCTGGTCGGCTCCCTGCGGCCCGGCGCGACCGCCACCGACCTCGCGCTCACCGTTACCCACCGGCTCCGCGAGATCGGTGTCACCGGCGAGTTCGTCGAGTTCTACGGCCCCGGAGTCGGCACGCTCACCGTCGGCGAGCGCGCCGTCGTCGCCAACATGGCCCCCGAATACGGCGCGACGACAGGCTATTTCCCGATCGACGCGCAGACGGTCGAGTACCTGCGGCGCACCGGGCGCCCGGCCGGGCACGCCGAACTCGTCGAGGCGTACGCGCGGGCCGCCGGCCTGTGGTTCGACGCCGGCGCGGAAGCCCTGGGGGCCATGGAGCCGGTGTTCACCCGCACGATCGAGATCGACCTGTCGGCCCTGCGCGCCTCGGCCGCCGGGCCGCGGCGGCCACAGGACCTGCGCGAGCTCTCGCAGGTGCCCGCCGCGGTGCGGGCCGTCGACGGGGCGGGCGAGCCCGCCGGCTCCGGCGCGGGCGCTGGCTCCGGCGCGGGGGAGCTGCCGCGCTACCCGGTGGGCATCGCCGCGATCACGAGCTGCACGAACACCTCCGATCCGCGGCTGCTCATCACCGCCGGGCTGCTCGCCCGCACGGCCCGCGCGCTCGGGCTGAGCGTGCCGGCGTGGATCAAGACGTCGATGGCGCCCGGCTCCCCGGCCACCACCCGCTACCTCGCGCGCGCGGGCCTCGACGAGGACCTGTCCGCCCTCGGCTTCGACATCGTCGGCTTCGGCTGCACGACGTGCATCGGCAACTCCGGGCCGCTCACCGAGCCGATCGCCGACGTGCTGAGCAGCAAGCGACCGGTCGCCGTGCTCTCGGGCAACCGCAACTTTCCCGGACGGGTGCACCCCGACCTCGACCTCGGCGTGCTCGTCTCGCCGCCGCTCGTCGTCGCGTACGCGATCGCGGGCGACGCCGAGCGCGACCTGACCCGCGAGCCGGTGGGGCGCACGCCGGCCGGACGCGCGGTGTTCCTCGACGAGCTGTGGCCGAGCCCGGAGGAGATCGCGGAGGCCGAGGAGCTGGCCGCCGACCCGAGCGACTACCGCGAGGCGTTCGCGGTCGCCGCGGCGAATCCGCTGTGGCACCACATCGATCCGCCGAACGGTGAACTCTACGAATGGAGCCCGACCTCGACGATCCTCGCACCGCCGCCGTTCGCGGACGCCGACGCCGGCTCGCTGCTCGGGGCGTACACCGCGCGGCCGCTGCTCGTGCTCGGCGACGACGTGACGACCGACCACATCTCGCCGGCCAGCGCGATCCCCGCCGACAGCCTCGCCGGGCGGTTTCTCATCGAGCGCGGGGAGGACCCGGCCGACCTCAACGTGTTCGCGTCCCGGCGCGGCCAGTGGGAAGTCATGGTGCGCGGCGGGTACTACAACAAGACGCTGCGAAACGCGCTCGCGCCCGACGCCCCGCCCGGGCACACGACACACTCCCCGAGCGGGCAGGTGATGACGATCTGGGACGCGGCGCAGCGGTACCGCGCCGAAGAGCAGCCGCTGGTCGTCGTCGCCGGCGAGCGGTACGGCATGGGGTCCTCCCGCGACTGGGCCGCCAAGGTGCAGCAGCTGCTCGGGGTGCGGGCCGTGCTGGCTGCCGGGTTCGAGCGCATCCACCGCTCCAACCTCATCGGCATGGGCATCCTGCCGCTGTACGTGCCCGCCGAGCAGCGGGAACGGCTCGCGGGGCTGCGGCCCGGTGACGTCATCGACATCGACGCGCGGGCCGAGGTCGTGGGGGTCGGGGCGCCGATCGCCGTGACCGTGCGGACCGGGCGTTCGGCGGATGGCTCGGACGGCGCGTTCGGCGCGCATGACTCGGAGGTGTCGTTCGAGGCGCGGGCCGCAGTGGAGACGCCGCTGGAGGTCGAGCTGCTGCGCGCCGGGGGAGTGATCCCGCTGATCCTCGAGCGG
>JBDIAM010000009.1:0-28392 GCA_039812445.1 Piscicoccus intestinalis
TGGGCCCGCGTCGGGCGGGCTCCTCGCGCTGCCCGCCGACTTCTGGGAGAGCACCCCGCGCTGGTCGCTGCGCCGGCGGCTGGCCGACGGCTCCCAGACCGACGTCGTCGGGCACGTGCTGCGCTCGGACTCGACCGGGGTGGTCCTGCTGCCCCCGGACGGCCCGGCGGTGTCCGTCGCGCGCGGTGACGTCGTGGCCCGGCGAGTGATCCCGCCGCGACCGGTGCGGCCCGCCTCCTCGCCCGAGGCGCTCGAGGTGCTCGCCGCGCGCGGCTGGCCCGGCACGTCGCTGTACCGCCTCGGCGGATGGCTGCTGCGTCTCGGCGGGGGTTGGACCAAACGGGCGAACTCCTGCCTGGTCGCCGGTGACCCCGGGCTGCCCGTGCCGGCGGCCCTCGAGCGGGTCGCCGAGGTGTACGCGGGGCAGGGGCTGGCTCCCGTGCTGCACCTCGCGCACGCGGTGGGCGCGGGGTCGCCGGTGGAGGCGGTGGCCGCCGGGCTCGGCTGGGAGCCGGTCGACCCGACGCTCTTCCTCGTCGCCGACCTGCGCCGGATGGTGTCGGCCGGCGGGGCGCCGGACCGGTTCGAGGGTGTGGAGATCGCCTGGGCGAGTAAGCCCGACGACGCCTGGGCGGCCATCGTGCGCGGCGGCGACGTGGCCCGGCAGCCCGCGGCCGTCCCGGTGCTGACCTCGGCCGACGCGGTGTACGCGACCGTCTTCGAGGCGGGGGAGCCGGTGGCTGCCGGGCGCCTGGCGCGCACCGACGACTGGGCCGGGCTGTCGTGCGTGGAGGTCGTGCCGCACCGGCGTCGGCGCGGCCTGGGCCAGGCGGTGACCCGGCTCCTGCTGCAGCGGGCCCGGGCCGACGGAGCGCGGTTCGCCTACCTGCAGGTGGAGGCGGCGAACGCGCCGGCCCGGCAGCTGTACCGCGGCCTGGGGTTCGCGGTGCAGCACACCTATCACTATCGTCGCCCGGCGCCCTGACCTGCGGTGTCGCGGTGGACCGGCCCGGCTCCGCGAGCTTGTCGGTGCTCACGCTTAGGGTTTCTCGCATGGTTCCCGCCCTGTCCCCGAGCCGCGCCGCGGACTTCATGCAGTGTCCGCTGCTGTACCGCTTCCGGGTGGTCGACCGGCTGCCCGAGCCGGCGACCCCGGCGATGGCCCGCGGCACCCTCGTGCACGCGGTGCTCGAGCGGCTCTTCGACCTGCCCGCGGGAGGCCGCACCCGCGACGCGGCGGGCGAGCTGTTGCCCGGGCAGTGGACGCGCATGGTCGATGAGCGGCCCGAGTTGTCCGAGCTCGTCGACGAGGCCGATCCCGCGCGGCTGCAGTCGTGGTTCGACGAGGCGCTGCGCCTCATCGAACGCTGGTTCACCCTCGAAGACCCGACCCGGCTCGAACCCGCCGAGCGGGAGCTGTACGTGGAGACCGAGATCGACGGGCTGATCCTGCGCGGCTACGTCGACCGGCTCGACGTGGCCCCCGACGGGCGCATGCGCGTCGTCGACTACAAGACCGGCCGCGCGCCCTCGGAGCTCTTCGAGGGCAAGGCGCTGTTCCAGATGAAGTTCTACGCGCTCGTGCTGTGGCGCCTGCACGGTCGCGTGCCCACGCGCCTGCAACTCGTCTATCTCGGCAGCGGCGAACTGCTGACGTACGAGCCGGACGAGCACGACCTGCGGGCGGTCGAACGCAAGGTCAAGGCCCTGTGGGCCGCGATCGAGCGGGCCGCCACCGACGGCGACTTCCGCCCGCGCCCGTCGCGGCTGTGCGGCTGGTGCGGGCACAAGCAGCTGTGTCCCGCCTTCGGCGGGGTGGCGCCGCCGATCCCCGACGACGCCGTGGTGCTCGCCCTCGACCCGCGCGCCAGCGGCGCCGTCGAGGGCGTCGATCGCGTCGGGCTCGTCGAGGTCGGCGGGGGCTGTGGAGGCGACGATGGCTGACCGTCTCGCCCCGGGCTCACGCAGAGCCGGTGACGTACCGTGAACCGCATGTCGACACCGTCGGGCCCGCCGCCGAGCGAGCCGGAGCCGCGCCGGGATCCCTCGTCGGCGGCGGCCGGATCGTCGGCGTCGTCGACCGCCCCGGAGGAGCACTCCGGCTGGCGGATCGGCTCCCTGCGCGGCATCCCGATCTACATCGGCGGCGGCTGGGTCGTCATCGCGATCGTCATGCTCGCGTTCTTCGGCCCGCAGGTCGCGTACACGATGCCGTCGCTGGGGCCGTGGGCCTACGCCGTGGCCCTCGCCTACGCGGTCCTGCTGCTGCTCAGCGTGCTCGTGCACGAGGCCGCGCACGCCCTCACCGCGCTGGCCTGCGGGTACCGGGTGCATCGCATCGCCGCCGACCTCATGGGCGGGCACACCGCTTACGACGCGGCCCGCGCCACCCCCGGGCGCAGCGCCCTCGTCGCCGTCACCGGACCGCTGGCCAACCTGCTGCTCTGCCTCATCGGCTGGCTGCTGCTGCCGTACGTGCGCGGCGACGTGCTCGGGCTGCTCGTCTGGGCCGCCACGTGGACCAACGGCTTCGTCGCCGTCTTCAACCTCCTGCCGGGGCTGCCGCTCGACGGGGGTTTCCTGCTCGACGCCCTCGTCTGGAAGACCACCGGTCGCCGCCACCTCGGGCTCATCGCCGCGGGGTGGTCCGGGCGCATCGTGACGATCGCCGTCGTGCTGTGGTTCGCCGGCACGCCGCTGCTGCGCGGCGAGTACCCCAGCCTGTGGACCATGGCCTGGATCGCTCTCATCGGCGCGTTCCTCTGGTTCGGCGCCGGGCAGGCGATCACCACCGGGCGTCTGCGCGGCCGCCTCGCGCGGCTCGACGTGCGCGCCGTGGCCAACCCCGTCGTCACGATGGGGCGCCGCGACCCGATCTCCCGGCTCCCGCCGCTGCAGCACCTCGATGCGGAGGCGGTGCGCCGCGGTGTCGTCGTCGCGATCCTCGACGACGACGGCACCCCCCTGGGGATCCTCGACTCCGACGCGGTCCGGCAGGCCGGCGAGTCGGGGGCCGACGACGCGCCCGCCGAGTCGTGCCTGCGCCTCATGCCGCCCGGATGGGTGCTCGACCTCCCCTCGGGCGCACCGGATCTCGGCTCGGCCGTCGACACCCTCGTCGAGCGCCGCCTGCCGCTGCTGCTGCTGCGCGAGCCCGGCGGCGCCCCGTGGGGCGCGCTCGACGGCGGCACCGTCTCCGCGCTGGCGACCGGCTCCGCCCGCTCCTCCCCGCCGCGCTAACCGCGTGGACAGCGCCACCTAGACTTGCGGGCATCATGAGTTTTTCCCCAACCGGCCCCGCCGCTTCCACGGGCCCCACCGGGGCGCACCGGCGCCGCGGGCTGTTCACCGCGGGCGAGCGCGTGCAGCTGACCGACCCCAAGGGCCGGATGCACACGATCACCCTCGAGGCGGGCAAGCAGTTCTTCACGCACCGCGGCAGCCTGCGCCACGACGACCTCATCGGCAGCCCCGACGGGTCGACGGTCACCAACACGACCGGCGTGGAGTACCTCGCGCTGCGCCCGATGCTGTCGGACTACGTCATGTCGATGCCGCGCGGCGCCGCGGTCATCTACCCCAAGGATTCCGGGCAGATCGTCGCGATGGCCGACATCTTTCCCGGGGCCCGGGTCGTCGAGGCCGGAGTCGGTTCCGGCGCCCTGACGATGTCGCTGCTGCGGGCCGTCGGCGACGACGGGCTCGTGCACTCGTTCGAGCGCCGCGGCGAGTTCGCCGAGATCGCCCGCGGCAACGTCGAGGACTTCTTCGGCGGCCCGCACCCGGCGTGGAAGGTCACCGTCGGCGACCTCGTCGGCAGCCTGCCGCTGGCCGTCAAGGACGCCAGCATCGACCGCGTCGTCCTCGACATGCTCGCCCCCTGGGAGTGCCTCGACGTCGTCGCCGACGCCCTCGCGCCCGGCGGGGTGCTCATCTGCTACGTCGCCACCGCCACACAGCTGTCCCGGGTCGCGGAGAGCGCTCGCGCCCACGGGGGCTTCACCGAGCCCCAGGCGTGGGAGTCGCTCGTGCGGGGCTGGCACCTGGAGGGGCTCGCGGTGCGACCCGAACACCGCATGCACGGGCACACCGGGTTTCTCCTGACGACACGGCGACTCGCGCCGGGCGTCACTCCGCCGCTGCGCAAGCGCCGTCCCGCCAAGGGTGCGTACGGCACTGACGAGGCCGAGGCCGCCGGGTTCGGTGAGGGCGCACCCGACGGCACCTGGGAGGCCCAGGACGTGGGGGAGCGCACCGCCTCCGACAAGAAGCTCCGCCGGCTCGCCCGCGCCGCCGAGGCCCGCCGCGGGGTCGCCGGGGCTCCTGGGGCCGTCGGCGCCACAGAAGCCAGTGGGGCCACCGGGGCCAGTGGGGCCGCCTCGACCGGTACCGAGCCGCTGGGCGGCCCGGGCGCCGGACCAGACTCGCGTGAGCGTCCCGACGACACGCAAGGAGTGGACCGATGAGCCAGAGCCAGCCGCACGCCGACGACCAGCCGTCGCGGCGCCCGCCGACGAGCGCGGCGGGCCTGCACGCGCAGGTCGTGTCGCTGCAGCGCCGCAACGAGGGTCTGGTCCGCACCCTGGAGACGGCCCGCGAACAGCTCGTCACCCTCAAGCAGCAGGTCGAGGCCCTGGCCACCCCGCCGTCGAGCTACGGGGTCGTCCTGAGCCGCCACGACGACGGCACGCTCGACGTGCTCGCCGCCGGGCGACGCCTGCGGGTGCAGGTCAGTCCGGGTGTCGAGGCCGACGACCTGGTCGTCGGCCGCGATGTGCGGCTCAACGAGGCGTTGGCGGTCGTCGCCGTCGCGGGCTGGGAGGAGACCGGCCAGGTCGTCGTCGTCCACGAGGTGCTCGGCGACGACCGCCTCGTCGTCGTCGTGCACGGCGAGGAACACCGCGTCGTGCGCCGCGCCCAGCCGCTGGCCGGCCGGGTGCTGCGCGGCGGCGACCACGTGCTGCTGGAGACCCGGTCGGGCTTCGTCTACGAGGTCATCCCCAAGGCCGAGGTCGAGGACCTCGTGCTCGAGGAGGTGCCCGACATCTCCTACGCCGACATCGGCGGCCTCGCCGGGCAGATCGAACAGATCCGCGATTCCGTCGAGCTGCCCTACCTGCACCCGGAGCTGTTCCGCGAGCACCACCTGCGTCCGCCCAAGGGCGTGCTGCTGTACGGCCCGCCCGGCTGCGGCAAGACGCTCATCGCGAAGGCCGTCGCCGCGTCCCTGGCCCGGCAGAGCGCCGCCGCGCGCGGCGAGGCGGACACCACGAGCTACTTCCTCAACATCAAGGGCCCCGAGCTGCTCAACAAGTACGTCGGCGAGACCGAGCGGCAGATCCGGCTCATCTTCTCCCGGGCCCGCGAACACGCGACCTCCGGCGCGCCCGTCGTCGTCTTCTTCGACGAGATGGACTCGCTGTTCCGCACCCGCGGCTCGGGTCTGTCCAGCGACGTCGAGACGACGATCGTGCCGCAGCTGCTCGCCGAGATCGACGGGGTCGAGCGCCTCGACAACGTCATCGTCATCGGCGCCAGCAACCGCGAGGACATGATCGACCCGGCGATCCTGCGGCCCGGCCGGCTCGACGCGAAGATCAAGATCGAACGCCCCGACGAGGGCTCGGCCCGCGACATCTTCGCCAAGTACCTCACGCCCGACCTGCCGTTCCACGCCGACGAGCTGGCGGCGGCCGACTCCGACCCGGCCCGCGCCGCGAGCGCGATGATCGACGCGGCCGTCGAGCGCATGTACGACCGCGGGGTGCACAACCGCTTCCTCGAGGTCAGCTACGCCGACGGCTCCCGGGAGGTGCTGCACTACGCCGACTTCGCCTCCGGCGCGATGATCCAGAACATCGTCGACCGCGCCAAGCGGGCCGCGATCAAGGAGTTCCTCGCCACCGGTGAGCGCGGGCTGCGCACCCGCCACGTGCTCGACGCCTGCGTCGCCGAGTTCGTCGAGAACGAGGACATGCCGGGCACCACCAACCCCGACGAGTGGGCCCGGGTCTCCGGGCGCCGCGGCGAACGCGTCGTGGCGATCCGACGCATCGCGCCCCAGGAGGAGCCGGCCGCGGGGCCGCAACCCGGCGGGCCCGGCGGGGAGCCCGACTCCCGGCCCGGGGCGCGTCCGCGCGGCGTCGAAGACGTCGAGCCGCGCGGCAGCTACCTGTAAGGGGCTGTACGCGGAGCCGGGTTTGGGCTCAGGCGCGTTGGCCTACTGCTGCGTTGGCCTACTGCGCTGCTCAGGCGCGCTGGTCTACTGCTGTGTTGGCCTACTGCTGCGCTGGCCTACTGCGCTGCTCAGGCGCGCTGGTCTCGTGCGCTGGTCAGGCGCGGCGGCGCCGGGCCAGCGCGCCGGCGATCGCGCGCCACCCGAACAACAGCACGCCGGTGACGATCGACGCGACGGCGATGAAGCTCGTCGCCACGCCCTGGCCGGTCATCGCCCGCAGCAGCATGCCGCCGGCGATCGTGCCGACCCACACGAGCACGGCCCCGGAGGAGTCGGTGGGAGCCCGGCTCAGCAGCACGTAGGAGACGACCCAGCCCAGCACCGCGCCCGCGAGAAACGGCCACGCGGTGCCCGCGACCCCCGCGACGGTCATGCCCTCGGCGTGACTCATCCGGCCCAGCGCGGCGAAGACCACGATGGCGACCGCGTCGAGCAGCGCCGCGACGGGCGTGGAGACGGTGGGCGCCACCGGGCGGCCCACGGTCGGGGAACTCATGCGCTGACCTCCTGCGCTGCTCGGGACGGGTGCGGCGGGGGCACGGCCGGCGACCCCGGCGGTTCGGGCTGGCGGGGCAGCGTCGGCTGCTCCGGCTCCTGGGAGACGGGCCCGTCGGCGAAGTGCAGCGACAACTGCGGCGGCGCGTGCCGCGGGTCGACGCCGTCGAACAGGCTGCTCACCGACTCCCCGATGTGGATGCGGGCCATCGCCTCGGCGAACAACCCGGCGACCGAGCGCACCTGCAGCCCGGGCCAGTCCGCGGGGGCCGGCACGGTATCGGTGGTGACGACCTCGCTGACCAGCGGGTGCGCCTGCAGCCGCTGCGGCGCGGAGCCGGCGAACAGGCCGTGCGTGCACGCGACCGCGGCGCTGGGGCAGCCGGCCTCGCCGAGCTTGTCGAGGAGCCCCATCATCGAGCCGCCGGTGGCGATCTCGTCGTCGAGCACGATCGCGGGCTTGCCGTCGACGTCGCCGACGATCGAGTCGATCTCCACCTTGTCGTCGGCGAGCCGCTGCTTGTTGCCCGCGGCGACCGGCAGCCCGAGGAGCCGGGCGAACTGGGTGGCCGTCTTGGCGTTGCCGAGGTCGGGGGAGACGACGACGTGGTCGTCGAGGGAGCGGGCGCGGAAGTGGTCTGCGAGCGCGCCGATGGCGGTGAGGTGGTCGACGGGCACCGAGAAGAAGCCGTGCACCTGCGGAGCGTGCAGCGCCATCGTCAGCACCCGGTCGACGCCGGCGGTGCTCAGCATGTCGGCGACGAGCCGCCCGCCCAGCGAGATGCGGGACGCGTCCTTCTTGTCGGAGCGGGCGTACGCGTAGTGCGGGATGACCGCGGTGATCTGGGCCGCCGACGCGCCCCGGGCCGCGTCGATCATGAGCAGCAGCTCCATGAGGTGGTCCTGCGTCGGCGGCACGAGCGGCTGCACGATGTAGACGTCGCGCTGACGGCAGTTGGCCAGCAGTTGCACCTGCAGGCAGTCGTTGCTGAACCGCTTGATGTCGACCGGCGACAACGGCACTCCGAGGTGCTGGCAGATCCGGCGGGCCAGGCCCGGGTGGGCGTTTCCGGAGAACACGATGACGTCACGCACGAAGGGGCCACCTCGTCGTTGCAGGGAGAGCGTCGCGGCTCAGCATAACGAGACCTCCCGCCGACTCCGGCAGGCTCCCGAAAGGCGTCGGCGCGTCGGTCGTGTCGCCGCGGCGTGTCGCCGGGACACCGGCTCCGGGTCGGCACGCCGGAACCTCGTCCGGACACCGGCTTTCGGGACTCCGGCTTTCGGGACTCCGGCATTCGGGACGGGACCAGCCCGTCGCCCAGCGGGTGTCCTGCGGGGTGTCGGGTGTCCCGTCCGGTTCCCGTCAGCTCAGGTGCCGCCGCAGGAAGGCGACGAGCTCGTCGCGGTGCCCCTCGACGCCGACGCACAACCTCGGTGTGCTGGCGAACCCGTGTGGGGCCCGCGGGTATTCGGTGAGGTCGGCGGGCACGCCCGCGGCGCGCAGAGCGTGGGCGTACCGGCGCCCCTCGTCGCGCAGCGGGTCGAGGCCGGCGACCTGGACGAGCGCGGGCGGTAGATCGTGCAGCTGCCCGAGGGCGGGGGAGATCAGCGGGTCGAGGGCGGTGAGCGCGTCGGGCCCGGTGCCCAGATAGTGGGCGAAGAAGCCGTCGGTGTCGCGGCGGGTGAGGATCGGCCCGCGCGCGAACTCGATCTTCGAGCGGCTCAGGCACGTCGAGTCGACGCTGGGGTAGATGAGCGCCTGGCAGGCCAGCGTCGGGCCGCCCTCGTCGCGCACCAGGTGGGTGCACACCGCGGCAAGGTTGCCGCCGGCACTGTCTCCGGCGACGGCCAGGCGCCCGGGGTCGCCGCCCCAGTCGGGCGCGAGTCCCGGCAGCGCGCGCAGCGCGTCGATGCAGTCGTGGATCGCCGCGGGCGCGGGGTGCTCCGGCGCGAGTCGGTAGTCGACGGAGACGACGAGGAGACCGGCCTGCGCGCTCAGGTAGGCGCACAGCGGGTCGTAGTCCTCGACCTGCCCGAGCGTCCAGCCTCCGCCGTGGAAGAAGACGAGCACCGGCAGCGGGTCCGTGGCCGCCTCGGGACGGTAGCGGCGCACCCGCACGTGTCGCCCGGCGCGCACCGGCACCTCGCCGTCGACGATCGCGACGTCGGGGGGCACCGGCCCGGCGATCGCGTCGAGCAGCTTCGTGCGCCGCGGCACCACGCGCCGACGGGCCAGCTCCTGCGGACCCTGATCGGCGACGGAGCCGGCGACCCGGGAGAGCCGATGCAGCAGCTGGGTACGCAGGGGCACGGTGCGGGCGACGGGAGCCGGTGTCATACCGCCATGCTGCTCCGCGCCCCGGCGAGCAGCCACGCCGCCCCCGCCGCCGCGCTGACCCCAGGGGTGATCAGCCCCGGCCGCATCCCATCCGGGAAGATTCCGGCGACGGCTGTCGATTTCCACGGTGCTCGCCCGTCACCCTGGTGAGCGGGCCGCCCGGGCTCGCCCGACGAAGGAGGGTGCCATGCCTCGCTACCTTGTCCTGCTGCCCGCCCCCGAGAAGGAATGGGAGAACCTGCCGCCCGAGGCGCACGCCGCGGGGATGCGTGCGCACGAGCGCTTCGGTGCCGAGCTACGCGCCGGTGGCCACACTCAGATCCTGGCCAGCCCGCTGACCCCGTCGTCCGAGGCGCTGTCCCTGCGCCCCGACGGCTCGGGCGGAGCGGTGGTCACCGACGGCCCGTTCAGCGAGACCGTCGAACAGATCGCGGGCTTCTATCTGATCGAGACCGACGACCCCGACGGGCTGGTCGAATGCTGCAGGCACCTGGCCAGCAGCGGCGACCTGATCGAGCTGCGCAAGCTCGCCGGCCCCGGCGACGGCCGCGCAGGCCAGCCGTAGGCCGGTTCGCCCGCGCTGACCAACACCCCGGTCGCCGAGACGGTGAAGGTCATCGGCGGCTTCCCTGCCATCGACGCCCTCGACCCGGTGCGCCCGTGTCAGTCGCGATCTGCCTCTGCGGGGACGTTCTCGGCGGCGCGGCGACCGGTGCGGCCGGTGACCCACCAGGCCAGGCCCCACAGCACGGTGACCACGGCAGTGATCAGCCCGGGCAAGGTTGCCAGCGGGGCCTCGGGGCTGTCGGCCAAGCCGATGTTCAGCAGCACCAGCGGTTGGGCGAGAACCACCAGGATCGTGCCGAGCAGCACGGGCAGCAGCGGCAGGGCGCGCTCCGAGCCGGAGGTCGAAGGCTCCCGCTCGGCGAGGCGCGCCAGGACCAGCGTGAGCGCGAAGACGACTGCGCCGAGCACGTTCCACGCGGTGGCCGGCAGCTCGTTGCGGGCCCACCAGCCCGACTCCCCGCCGGTCATGAGCTCGAGGGTTCCGACGATCGAGCCCACGGCGGGAACGAGGGCCAGCGCCGCGCCGACCGCGGCCAGCAGCCGGCGCCAGCCGCGCCAGGGCCCGGCGACCAGGGCGCACGTGCCCGCCACGAACAGGGCCTGCCCGGCGATGCCCGCGGCGAAGCGCCCGGTCAGGTGCGGCGCGTCCTCCGGCAGCTGCGCTGCGTCCGGCCCCGTCGCCGCCGTCGCCAGCAGCGCGAGGCCGACCAGCCCGCTGAGCACGATGAGCGCCCCACCGACCTGCAAGGCCCGACGGCCGCGCGGCGACGGGCGCGAATCGCCCACACCCGCCGAAGGAGGCGTGTGCGGCCCTGACCCGCGCCGCCCCCGCACCGCGCCCGCGACGACGAACGCGCCGGCGAGCACCTGGCCCGATCCCGAGTACATGCCGAAGCCCTGCGGGTCGTCGTGGCTGACGTCGAACATCGTGAGCACGAGCACCTCCAACACCATCGCGGAGGCGGTGAGCAGCGCGAACGCCGTCACCACCGGCGCCCACCGGCGGTCAGGCCCGACGCCGTCGTCCGTCGCGCTCGCGCGCACGGCCGCGCAGGCGAGCAGGATGACGGGGGCCAGCCCCAGGATCCACACCAGCATCGCCGGTTCCCACGCCCAGGCCGACCAGGCGTCGACCGGCTCCCAGCCCACGCCGTAGGCGGGCGTGGAGTCGATGCCGGTCAGTCGCTCGCGCAGCCACAGCAACGCCGGGCCTGCGAACGAGTAGGCGCCGAGCAGCAGCGCCGGCGCCGCGACCCAGCGCAGCCGCCGCCAGGTGAGAAAGATCAGCGCGACGAGCGCCGCGGCGACGAGCAGATACCCGGCCGCGGTGAGTTCGCTGCTGTACGGCACGACATGGCGGCCCATCGTCAGCGGCGTCGACGAATCGTTCTGCCGCATCGCCAGACTTGGTTGGCGCATCGGCCCGAACCAGCGCAGCCACGCGCCCGTGAAGTTCGCCAGCCCGCCGAGGGCGAGCAGACTCCCGCCCAGCCACCACGCCCACGAGTAGCCCGCCCGCCTCGGTCCCGGCGGAGGCGGCTGCGCCGCTCCGGCGGACGCCCCCGAGGCGCCCCTGTCGGTGTGCTCGACAACATGACCCGCCATCGGATCTTCCCCCTACTCGCGGAACCCCCCTGGCCCGCGGTCGGATTCAGTGTCGAACCTCGGTGACAGCCACGGCAATGCCCGGTTCGGATCGTTATGCGAGTGTTCACGATCCGGCGCGATCCAGCGCCATGCGTAGGGTGGCGCCCATGAGCGTGCGACGCATCGTGGGCATCGAGACCGAGTACGGCATCAGCGTGCCCGGGCGGCCGCAGGCCAACCCGATGATCCTGTCCGGCGACGTCGTGCGCGCCTACGGCCGCAGCGCGCCGGAGCCGGCCGGCGACTCCGACTCCGAGGGCGACGGGAGCCCCGGGCGCGGCGGGCGGTCGCCCCTGGGGGTGCGCTGGGACTACGCGGCGGAGACCCCGCTGTCGGACGCGCGCGGCTTCTCCCAGCACCGGCTCGACGCGCACGTCAGTCAGCTCACCGACGAGTGGGAGGACGACCCGGGCGTCGCCAACCTCGTGCTCACCAACGGCGCGCGGCTCTACGTCGACCACGCCCACCCCGAGTACTCCTCGCCGGAGGTCGCCACCCCGCGGGAGGCGCTCGTGTGGGACCGGGCCGGCGAACTCATCATGACGAGGGCGGCGCAGGTGCTCGCCGACGAGGAGGCGGCCGGGCTGCGGCCCCCGCGCGAGGGCGTCCCGACGCTCTACAAGAACAACACCGACGGCAAGGGCGCCTCGTACGGCACCCACGAGAACTACCTCATGCCGCGCGCGACCCCGTTCGCGTCGATCGTCGCGGGCCTGACCCCGTTCTTCGTCGTGCGCCAGATCGTCTGCGGCGCCGGGCGCGTCGGCCTCGGGCAGCGCTCGCAGCGACCCGGCTACCAGATCGCGAGCCGCTCGGACTTCTTCGAGGCCGAGGTCGGGCTCGAGACGACCTTCCACCGCCCGATCGTCAACACCCGCGACGAGCCGCATTCGGCGCCCGGGCGGTACCGGCGGCTGCACGTCATCCTCGGCGACGCGAACCTGTGCGACGTCGCCGGCCTGCTGAAGGTCGGCACGACGAGCATCGTGCTCGGCATGATCGAGGACGGCGCGCTGCCCGAGGACCTGCTCATGCGCGAGCCCCTGCCGCAGTTGTACGCGGTCAGCCACGACCCGACGCTGCGGGCGCAGGTCGAGCTCGCCGACGGCACCCGGCTCACCGGGTTGGAGCTGCACTGGCGCTACGTCGAGGCAGCCCACGCCTGGCTCGACGCCACGGTCGGCGGGGACGGCTGGGACGACGACACCCGCGAGGTCATGAGCCTGTGGGAGGACGTGCTCACCCGCCTCGGCCGTGACCCGATGCAGGCGCGGGCGCAGGTCGACTGGGTCGCCAAGCTCGCGCTGCTCGAGCAGTACCGCTCCCGCGACGGCCTCGCCTGGGACTCGGCGCGCCTGGCCGCCATCGACTTCCAATGGTCCGACCTGCGCCCGGGCAAGGGCATCGCCCGCACCCTCGAACGCGCCGGCCGGATCGACCGGCTCACCGCCGACGAGGAGGTCGCTGCCGCCGTGGCCGCCGCGCCGCCCTCGACGCGGGCGTGGTTCCGCGGCGAGTGCGTGCGCCGCTACGGGCCCGCGGTCTCGGCCGCCTCGTGGGAATCCGTCGTCTTCGAGCTGCCCGGCCACGACCGCCTGCAACGCCTCGTCACCGCCGAGCCCGGCCGCGGCACCCGTGATCTCGTGCAGGGGCTGCTCGACCGGCACCCCGATCCCGCCGGCCTCGTGGCCGAACTGCTCAGTCCGCCCGGCTGACGGCGCCCGAGATACATCCAAATCGACGATGCCGATCCGCCGCCCGATGTCGTCACCGCAGGTCAGCAGGGTGCGGATGGCGGCAGAGCGCCCTCGCGATCGTCGATTCGGCGAATCGTTCGGCGAGCCCGGCATACGCTCGGGTCGGCTGGGCCCGCGCTCGGCGGGGCCCGCGAGCGTGTCGGAGCGACCCCCTAAGGTGGAACGACGACGCGCACACGCCCCACAGCGCAGGCAGGAGGGTCCACCCATGGCCGGTCAGGAGCAGCTGCAGCCGCGGCGCAACCGCAGCGAGAACCCCGAGCCGCCCGGCCCACCGGAGCCGGTGGCGCCGCAGGCCAGCGCCCGCAAGGCCGAGCTCGACGCCGACATCGACAGCGTGCTCGACGAGATCGACGGGGTGCTGGAGAGCAACGCCGAGGAGTTCGTCTCCGGCTTCGTCCAGAAGGGCGGCCAGTGAGTCCGTTCGGCCCGTTCGGCACCGACGGGCGCGCCGGCCACCCGGGCTACCCGGGGTCCTCGGGGGTGTCCGGGCATCCGGGCGCGTCGGGTGCCGACCCGTGGGGGCGGCTTCCGGGCGGCTACCACGAGGTCGGCTCCAGTTCGTTCACCGAGTTCCTCGGCCAGGCGGCCCCGCACCTGCTGCCGGGCCGTCGGCTCGTGGGCCAGGGCGGCGTCAACCCCGCCGCGGGCCCGCTGCTCGCGCCGCACGCGACGACGATCGTCACCCTCGCCTACGCCGGCGGGGTGCTGCTCGCCGGTGACCGGCGCGCGACGATGGGCAACATCATCGCCAGCCGCGACATCGAGAAGGTCTTCGTCACCGACGACCACTCGGCGGTCGGCATCGCCGGCACCGCGGGCATCGCCATCGAGATGGTCAAGCTCTTCCAGGTCGAGCTGGAGCACTTCGAGAAGCTCGAGGGCGCGGTGCTGTCCCTGGAGGGCAAGGCGAACCGCCTCGCGACGATGATCCGCGGCAATCTCGCGCTGGCCATGCAGGGCCTGTCGGTCGTGCCGGTCTTCGCCGGGTACGACGTCGACTGCGGCTGCGGGCGCATGTTCTCCTACGACGTCACCGGCGGCTGCTACGAGGAGCGCAACCACCACAGCGTCGGCTCCGGCTCCCTGTTCGCCCGCGGCTCGCTGAAGAAGCTGTGGCGCCCCGACATGGAGTTGCCGCAGGCCGTGCGGGTGGCGATCGAGGCCCTCTACGACGCCGCGGACGACGACACCGCCACCGGCGGGCCAGATCTCGGCCGGCGCCTGTGGCCGACGTGCGCCGCCGTCGACGTCGACGGCGCCCGACTCCTGCCCGACGACGATCTGGCGGCCGTCGTGCAGGCCGTCGTCGACGACCGCCGCGACAACCCCGGGGGCGCGCGATGAGCCAGCAGTTCTACGTCTCGCCCGAGCAGGTCATGAAGGACCGGGCCGACTACGCCCGCAAGGGCATCGCCCGCGGCCGGTCGGTCGTCGTGCTCGCCTACGCGGGCGGCATCGCGTTCGTCGCCGAGAACCCCTCGCGCGCCCTGCACAAGGTCAGCGAGATCTACGACCGCATCGGCTTCGCCGCCGTCGGCAAGTACAACGAGTTCGAGAACCTGCGGGTCGCCGGGGTGCGCTACGCCGACATGCGCGGCTACTCCTACGACCGCCGCGACGTCACCGCCCGGGGCCTGGCCAACGCCTACGCCCAGACCCTCGGCACCGTCTTCACCCAGGAGCACAAGCCCTACGAGGTCGAGATCGTCGTCGCCGAGGTGGGCCGGGCGCCCGCCGACGACCAGATCTACCGGCTCACCTACGACGGCTCGGTCGCCGACGAGCACGGCTATGTCGTCATGGGCGGCAACACCGAGGCGCTGGCCACCGTGCTCGCCCGCAGCTGGCGCCCCGGCATGCACCTCGGGCAGGCCCTGCAGTGCGCGATCGCGACGCTGGCCACCCCGGCCAACGGCGGCCCGACCCGCGAACTCGACGCGAACACCCTCGAGGTGGCCGTGCTCGATCGCACCCGGCCGCGGCGCACGTTCCGGCGCATCCCCGGGCAGCTGCTCACCCAGCTGCTCTCCGCGCAGGACCCGATGGACGACCTGCCGGAGACCGACGAGCCCGTCGTCACCACCTCCGGCAACCCCGTGCCGACCCCGCCGCCGACCGGCCAGCCGGGCCAACCCAGCCGGCCGGGCCAGCCGGGCCAGCCGGGACAGCCGGACGAAGCCGCGGGGGAACCCGCCGGCGGCCCCGGGCCGGCGACGAACCCGCAGACCCAACGCGACGACGTCCGCCCGCAGCCTCCCGCGGAGGGCGACTGACGGCATGGACCGACGCATCTTCGGCCTGGAGACCGAGTACGGGCTGACGTGCACCCACGAGGGTCGGCGCACGCTGGGTCCGGACGAGGTGGCGCGGCACATGTTCCGCAGCGTCGTCGCGTGGGGGCGCTCCTCGAACGTGTTCCTGCCCAACGGCTCGCGGCTCTACCTCGACGTCGGCAACCACCCGGAGTACGCGACCGCCGAGTGCGACACGCTCACCGACCTGCTCGCCCAGGACCTCGCCGGGCAGAGCCTGCTCACCGACCTCGTCGACGAGGCCCGCGCGCACATCGCCGAGGCCGGGCTCGCGGGCACCGTCTACCTGTTCAAGAACAACCTCGACTCCTCGGGCAACTCCTACGGTTGCCACGAGAACTACCTCGTCTCGCGCGGCAGTGACCTCGCCCGCCTGGGGGAGCTGCTGACTCCCTTCCTCGTGTCGCGCCAGATCGTCTGCGGAGCCGGTCGCCTCGCCACGGTGCCCGACGGCGCCCGCGAGCGGGTCGAGTTCCACGTGAGCCAGCGCGCCGACGTCATGTGGGAGGCCACCTCCAGCGCCACCACCCGCAGCCGCCCGATGATCAACACCCGCGACGAGCCGCACGCCGACGCCGAGCTGTACCGCCGGCTGCACGTCATCGTCGGCGACTCCAACCTCGCCCAGAGCTCGACGCTGCTCAAGGTCGGCGCCACCGACCTCGTGCTGCGCATGCACGAGGCCGGCGAGCCGATGCCCGACCTCGCGCTGGCCAGCGCGGCGAAGGCGATCCGCGCGATCTGCCGCGACCCGGGCGCGACGACCACGGTCGACCTGGCCGACGGTCGCGCCCTCACCGCGCTGCAGCTGCAGCGCGAATACCAGCAGCGCGCAGTGGCGTTCGTGGCGCGCACGGGCGCCGCCGCAGCGCACGACGAGACGGTGCTGGCCCTGTGGAACCGCGTGCTCACCGCCCTGGAGACGGGCCGCCCCGACGACGTCGCCGCCGACGTCGACTGGGTGCTCAAACGCCGGCTCCTGCAGCGGTACGCCGACCGTCACGGCGTCGACCTCGCCGACCCGCGCGTCGCCCAGCTCGACCTCGCCTACCACGACGTGCAGCCGGGGCGCGGGCTCTTCGCGATCGTCCAGGCCCGCGGCGGGGCCACCCGGCACGTCGACGACGACCGCGTGGCGTGGGCCCGCACGCACCCGCCGGGCACGACCCGCGCGGCGCTGCGCGGCGCGTTCGTCGACACCGCCCGGCGCCACGGCCGCGACTACACCGTCGACTGGACTCATCTGCGCCTCAACGACGGCGCCGGCCGCACCGTCATGTGCAAAGACCCGTTCGCCGCCGCCGACGAGCGGGTCGACCGGCTCATCGCGGCCGCCGCCGACCGCGTCGACGGCCCCTGAGCCGGCCGCCGCGCAGCCCTGACCTGCCTGCTTGCGTAACGAATTCGCTGCGGCCCCGGCCATGTCGAGCCTGTTGGCAGACTCCCTCCAGATCCGGCCAGTATCGTGAAATTCCCCTGAAACAGCGGTCGCCCCGCGGCCGCGGACAAGAAGGCTGACGAGTGAATCTGCCCCGTCGTGTCCGTCGCGGCCGTCGCGTGACGGCCATCGCCTGCACCGCGCTCGTGCCGGCCGTCCTCCTGCTCGGCGCGTGCGGCGACGACGCGAGCACCGCGGACGACGCCGCCACCACCGCCTCCGCCGCGACGTCGACCAGCGCTCCGTCGTCGGGGATCCTCAACCAGATCTCCGTGGAGGAGGGCAGCAGCAGCGCCGCGGCCCCCACGCTGCACCTGCCGCAGGTGCCGATGACCGTCGCGCAGCCGGAGCACCGCGTGCTGCGCGAGGGCACCGGGGCGCAGATCAGCGCCGATCAGAAGGTCGTCACCAAGTACCTGCTCGTCAACGCCCGCGACGGCAAGCCCCGCGCGACGATGTGGAGCGACAAGCCGGTGACCCTGCCGATCGGGCAGATCCCGCAGTTCGAGTCGCTCATCGGGCAGAAGATCGGCTCGCGCCTGCTGCTGGCCATCCCCGCCTCCGAGGCGGTCGGCTCCGCGGGCGACGAGCAACTCGACATCAAGGCCTCCGACACGCTGCTGTACGTGCTCGAACCGGTCAGCGCCACGGCGCCGCTGAAGACCGCGCAGGGCACGGCGGTGCCGCCGCGCGCCGGCGTGCCCACGGTGACGATGCCGAGCAAGCCGAACGAGCCCGCGAAGATCTCGGTGCCCAAGGGCGACCCGCCCGCGGAGACCGTGGCGCAGCCGCTCATCATCGGCGACGGTCCGCGGGTGGTCGCCGGCCAGACCGTGCGGGTCACCTACACCGGCGTCACGTGGCGCAAGCCCGGCACCCCGTTCGACTACTCCGGCAAGCAGCCCCAGGGCTATGTCGAGTTCCCGGTCGGCACCGGCCAGCTCATCAAGGCGTGGGACGAGCACATCGTCGGGCAGACGGTCGGCAGCCGCCTCGTGCTCGTCGTGCCGCCGAAGGACGGCTACGGTTCCACCGGCAACCCCGACGGGTCGATCACGGGCACCGACACGCTCGTGTTCGTCATCGACATCCTCGACGCCTCCTGAGGCGGGCGCGCACGACGTTCCCGACGGCTCGGCGGGGCGTGCCTGCGCGGCGGCGGCCGACCAGGTAGCGTGGCGCACGGACCAGACACCCGTTCGAAGGAGCGTCATGCCGTTCGACGCCAGCGTCGGCAAGCCCGAGATCGACTTTCCCGAGGGGCCGGCCCCGGCCGAGCTCGTCGCCGAGGACCTCTGGGAGGGCGACGGGGCCGTCGCCGAGCCCGGCAGCCTCATCAGCGCGCACTACGTCGGGGTCGCGTACTCCACCGGCGAGGAGTTCGACTCCTCCTGGAACCGCGGCACGCCCCTGGACTTCCCGCTCGGAGCCGGTCGGGTCATCGCCGGGTGGGACACCGGCATCGCGGGGATGAAGGTCGGCGGCCGCCGCAAGCTGACGATCCCCGCGCACCTGGCCTACGGCGACCGCGGAGCCGGCGGCGTCATCAAGCCGGGGGAGTGCCTGATCTTCGTCGTCGACCTCGTCGACGTCCACTGATCGGGTCGCCGCCCACCGCATGAGCACGCAGGCGTCGGAGAAGGTCGAACGCCTCCTCAACCTCGTCATCTGCCTGCTGCACACCCGCCGGCCCCTGCGTAAAGACCAGATCCGGCGGGCGGTGCCCCAGTACGACCAGGAGGCCGACGAGGCGTTCGACCGCATGTTCGAGCGCGACAAGGATGAGCTGCGCGGCCTCGGCATCCCGCTGCACAGCCGCGTCGACCCCGTCTTCGAGGACGACACCGGCTACTTCATCGACCGGCGCGAATACGCCCTGCCGCAGATCGAGTTCACGCCCGGTGAGGTCGCGGCGCTCAGCCTCGCCGCCCGCACGTGGACGCACGCGTCGCTCGCCGGCACCGGGGCCGAGGCGCTGCGCAAGCTCGGCGCCTCCGGGGTCGACCTCGACGCGGCCGCGGCCAGCCCCGCGCTCGGCGTCGAGCCGCGCGTGCGGGCGGTCGAGCCCGCGTTCGACGCCGTGCACGCCGCCGTCGTGCAGACCTACCCGATCGCGTTCGACTACCGCGGCGGCTCCGCGGCCCCCGGCCGGCCCCAGCGCCGGCACGTGCAGCCGTGGGGCATCGCCTCCTGGCACGGCCGCTGGTACCTCACCGGGTTCGACACCGACCGGCAGGCCCAGCGGGTGTTCCGGCTCGGGCGGATCGAGGGGCCGGTGCGCCGCGACGGGCGGCCCGGCTCCTACGAGGTGCCCGCCGACCACGACGCGCGGGCCACCGTTCGGTTCAGCGGCCGCGCGAGCGAGGACGACCCGGGCGGCACCGCCCGAGTCAGCGTGCGCGCCGGGCGCGCCCACGCCCTGCGCCGGCGGGCCGGCGCGGTGCCGAGCGCGGAATCGTCGGCCGAGGCCCGCAGCTGGGAGGAGATCGAGGTGCCGTACACCGACTCGCAGCGGCTCGTCGACGAGCTGTGCTGGTACGGCCCCGACGTGCGGGTCGTCGGCCCGCCGCCCATCCGGGAGTCGGTGCTGGCGCGGCTGCGCGCCGCCGCCGGCCTCCCCGCCGAGTCGGGTTCGGGCGACCTGAGGGAGCCGGAGGATGGCCGTCCTGGCGAGTCGGGGGAGCCGGGGGAGGCGCGATGAGCAAGGAGACGTCGACCGCGCGGGTCGCTCGCCTGCTGACGATGGTGCCGTGGCTGCTCGCGCACCAGGGGGTGCCGATGGCGCAGGCGGCGGCGCAGTTCGGACTCACCCCCGCCGCCCTCGAGCGCGACCTGGAGCTGCTGTTCCTGTGCGGGCTGCCCGGCGGCATGCCCGACGACCTCATCGAGGCCGAGTGGGAGACGGGTCGCGTGTACCTCGGCAACGCCGACACGATCGCCCGGCCGCTGCGGCTGAGCCTGGAGGAGGCGCTCACGCTCATCGTCGCGTTGCGCGCCATCGAGGCGACCACGCCCATCGAGGCGCACGGCCCCATCGAGGCGCGGGGCGACGAGGCCGGCGCCGGCGGACACGCGGACGTCATCGCCTCCACGCTCGCCAAGCTCGAGGCGGCCACCGGCTCGGCGGCCCGCCCGCTCGTCGACGCCGCCGGCCGCCGGATCCACGTACAGGTCGCCGACGAGGCGGAGACCGATCGGGTCGTCGCCCTGCAGCGGGCCCTGTCGACGCGGCGGCGGGTGCGCCTGGACTACCTCGTCGCGAGCCGCGACGAGCTGACTCGCCGCGACGTCGACCCGATGCGGCTGTTCGCGCAGGACGGGCACTGGTACCTCGAGGCGTTCTGTCACCGCGCCACCGACGTGCGGCTGTTCCGGCTCGACCGGATCGAGACGCTGGAGGTGCTCGACGCCGACGGCACGCCGCCGCCGCAGGCCCGCGGCCGCGACCTCGACGCGGGCGTGTTCCAGGGGGCCGCGGCCGACACGATCGTCGAGCTCGAGCTCGCGCCCTCGGCGCGGTGGGTCGCCGACTACTACCCGCACGAGGGCGTGACGGATCTGCCGGAGCTGCCGGGGGAGCCGGCGGGCCGGGCCCGGCTCGTGGTGCGGGTCGGCGACCCCGGCTGGGTGCGCCGGCTGCTGTGGCGGCTGGGCGGTCAGGCCCGGGTCGTCTCGCCCGACTGGCTGGCCCGCGAGGTACGCGCCGGCGCCCTCGACGCCGCGCGGGCGTACAACGACGACATGTAAAGTGACCGCGAGGACCGATCCGTCCGAGTTCGGGGCGGTTCGCAGCGACGACGGAAGGCACACGTCATGGGAGTTCGTGGACTCTTCGAGGGCTGGCACCTTGTCGTCCTCATCATCTTGATCATTCTCCTGTTCGGGTGGAAGCGACTGCCCGACGCAGCCCGCTCGCTCGGCCGCTCGGCGCGGATCTTCAAGGCCGAGGTCGACGAGATGAAGACCGACAAGCCCAGCGCCGCCAGCCGGGACACCGTCCGCGGACAGACCTCCACCCGCACGAGCGCCGGCGAGCGGCCCGAGCAGCCGGAGGCGGCCTCGCAGGCCACCAGCGAGCGCGACCACGCCGACGGCGCGCACGCCCGAGACGGATACGACCGAGACGGGTACGACCGGGACGGGCAGGACGCCCCGCAGTATCCGGAGTCGCAGCAACGCGACACCACCGAGTACGAGGCGCCCGCGGCCAGCACGTCCGGTGATCCGCAGGCCCCACACCACCGCCAGTGAGGGCCGTCGTGGCGCCGGGCCCGACCCGGAGCGCACGACCCCGCCGAGTAACCGCTCCAGCTAGAGGCAACGAAGGTATCCGCGACGGTGGCCACGACGTCTGACTCCACGCCCGCCGGCCCGACTCCTGGTGAGGGCAGTGACGAGGGTCTGGGCCATCGGGACGGTCGGGGCGGCACCGCTCCCGTCGACCCGCCCGGGCCCCCGACGTCCCAGACGCCCGCGAAGCGTCGCAAGGTGCGGGTGCCCCGGCGCAAGAAGCGTGACCCCGAGGGGCGGATGTCGCTGGGGGACCATCTGCGCGAACTGCGCAACCGGTTCATCGTCGCGCTCCTGGCGATCGTCGCCGGCGGCGTCGTCGGCTGGATCGAGTACGAGCCGCTGCTGACCTTCCTCACCCAGCCGCTGCGGGTGCTCGGGACGCGTGAGGGCTGGGGCGAGATCGGCCTCAACTACCAGGGGCTGACCACCCCGTTCGGGCTCCAGCTGACCGTCGCGCTGTGGCTCGGCGTCATCATCGCCAGCCCCGTGTGGCTCTGGCAGATCTGGGCGTTCATCGTGCCCGGCCTGACGAAGAAGGAGAAGCGCACCGCGGTCGTCTTCATCCTCGCCGCGGTGCCGCTGTTCCTCGCGGGCTGCGCGCTGGCCAACTACGTGTTGCCGACGGCGGTGCGCGTGCTCATCGATTTCACGCCGCAGCACTCCTGGAACCTCATTCCGGCCGACCAGTACCTCGCCTTCGTCACCCGCTTCATCCTCGCCTTCGGCCTGGCGTTCCTCGTGCCCGTGCTGCTCGTGGGCCTCAACTACGCGCACGTGCTGCCCGCCCACATCATGCTCAAGGGCTGGCGCATCGCGGTGATCCTCAACTTCGTGTTCGCCGCGATGATGACCCCGACGCCCGACGCGTGGACGATGATCGCCCTCGCGATGCCGATGTGCGCGCTGTACTTCGCCGCCTACGGCATCGCTTACCTCATCGACCGCCGCCGCGCCAAGAACCGCCCGGAGTGGGCCGACCTGCCCGACGAGAGGGCCAGCGACCTGTAGCGCGCCTCAGGCGCGTTCGGGTGCGAGCAGCCCCGCGTGCCGCAGCAGGCCAGCCCGGTAGGTGTCCTCGGTGAACCGGTGGAGCACGTCCTCGCGGGCCGCCGCGCCCATCCGCGCGTAGCGCGCCGCGTTGGCCGGATCCATGACGTCGAGGATCGCGGCGCGCAGGGCCTGTGGGGTCGGCGGCACGACGATGCCGGTCTCGCCAGGACGGATGTAGTCGAGCACCCCGGGCGCCTGGGTGACGACGACCGGCTTTCCCAGCGCCATGGCGTTGAGGTATGTCTGCTGCCCGGCGCTGCGCACGGCCGGCCACAGCGGCACGACGGCCGCCCGCGCCCCGGCCAGGGAGCGGACGAACTCCTCGTGGGGGGACGTCGCGGCCCGGATCGGGGAGTCGGGCCGGCGCGGCGACCACCGGGCGTGCACCCGCACGTCGAGGTCGAGGCCGTGGACCGCCTCCTCGAGCAGGTCGTAGTCGCGCAGCGAGTTGCCGCCGGACCACAGGTAGTCGCCGGTGGAGACGGCGATGTCGGGCAGGTTCCACAGCGTGTGCGGGAAGGGCTGGAAGAGAACGCGATCCGGGTCGACGCCCCACGTGCCGGCGAAGCGGGAGCGCTCCTCGGTGCTCAGCACCACGTAGCGCAGGTGCTGCCCGTCGAGGGCGCGCACGGCGGCGCGGGCGAGAGCGGGCAGCAGCGGAGCCAGCCGGGGCAGGGAGCGCGCCAGGGCCCGGCTGCCCGGCTCCCACGTGGCGTCGACGAGCAGCACCGGCGGCACGGTCCGCCCCCGCAGGCGATACCCGGCCTTGAGCAGCACGGCGAACACGAGGTCGCGGTAGCGACGCGAGCGGTCGTGCGCGCCGTTGAGGATGAGCACCTCCCGGCCGCGGGCGGCGCGCCACAGCCGGGCGTGGTCGCGCACGCCGCCGGTGCGGCTCGCGCTGCGGTAGTCGGCGACGAGCCGCTGCCAGGCCGGGTCGTCGCACCCGATCGTGCTCAGCGCCGGCCGCCGATCGTCGGGCCCCGGCGCGTCGGTGCTCGTCGTGAAGTGTTCGTAGCTCACTGTGCCGCAGCGTAATTCACGCAACCCGTGGAGTCGGCGAGGCGCGCCTGGCGCGGCCGTGCTCACCGGCCGGGCCGCGCTGACGTACCGTGCTGCCATGTCGAGTCCCGCCGAACGGTTCGCGAACTCCCGCCGGCGGGGGGCCGCCCGGCATCCGCGCCTCGCCGAGTTCGCCGCCTCCCTGGACTTTCCGCTGGACGACTTCCAGGAGCGTGCCGCGGCCGCGCTCGAGGAGGGTCGGGGCGTGCTCGTCGCGGCTCCGACCGGGGCGGGCAAGACGGTGGTCGGGGAGTTCGCCGTGCATCTGGCGTTGGCGACCGGCCGCAAGGCGTTCTACACGACGCCGATCAAGGCCCTGAGCAACCAGAAGTACGCCGACCTGGCCCGTCGGCACGGCGCCGACGCGGTCGGCCTGCTCACCGGCGACTCCTCGATCAACTCCGAGGCCCCGGTCGTCGTCATGACGACCGAGGTGCTGCGCAACATGATGTACGCCGGCTCCTCGACGCTGGCCGGGCTCGGGTACGTCGTCATGGACGAGGTGCACTACCTCGCCGACCGGTTCCGCGGGGCGGTGTGGGAGGAGGTCATCATCCACCTGCCGCAGGACGTGCTCGTCGCGTCGCTGTCGGCGACCGTGAGCAACGCCGAGGAGTTCGGCGCGTGGCTGGGCACGGTGCGCGGCGACACCGAGGTCGTCGTCTCCGAGCACCGCCCGGTGCCGCTGTGGCAGCACATGCTCGTCGGGCGCGACCTGTACGACCTGTTCGTCGAGCGCACACCCCGGCCGCGACACCCCGGTCAGGACGGTCCGGGCCGTCCCGAAGGGCGCGATGGGCGCGGCGGGCGCGGCGGGAGCGCGACCGCCGACGACGTGAGTCCCGATCTGCTCGAGGCGATCCGGGAGCGCGGGTCGCGGCGCGGGCCCGGGGGCCGCGCGGGCACAGGGGGGCACGGGGGCCGGGGCCGCGGCATCGACTCGCGGCACGGCCGACGCGAGGACGCGGGAGCGCCCCGCGGCCAGCGCGGCAAGTCCAGACGCGGCGGCGCAGGCGGCTCGGCAGGTTCGGGGCGCCACGCGCGCCCGTCGGCCGCGCAGCACGGCTCGCGCACGCTCGACGCGCCGCTGTGGACCGACGAGCAGCGCCCGGCGCGGTCGCGCGGCGGGTTGCCGAGCCGCGCCGAGGTCATCGCGCTGCTGGAACGCGACGGGCTGCTGCCGGCGATCACGTTCATCTTCAGCCGGGCGGGCTGCGATGCCGCGGTACGCCAGCTGCTGACGTGGGACGTGCGGCTCGTCGACGAGGCCGAAGGCGCCCGGATCGGGCGGCTCGTCGAGTCCCGGGTGGCGGGGATCGCGGCCGAGGACCTGTCGGTGCTCGGCTACTGGGACTTCCTCGAGGGGCTGACCCGCGGGTTCGCCGCGCACCACGCGGGCATGCTGCCGACCTTCCGCGAGATCGTCGAGGAGCTGTTCACCGCGGGTGCCATCAGGGCGGTGTTCGCGACCGAGACCCTCGCGCTGGGCATCAACATGCCGGCGCGCACGGTGGTGCTCGAGAAGCTCGTGAAGTTCAACGGCGAGACCCACGCCGACATCACCCCGGCGGAGTACACCCAGCTCACCGGGCGCGCCGGCCGCCGCGGCATCGACGTCGAGGGGCACGCGGTCGTGCTGTGGAACCCCTCGCTCGACCCGCTGGCCGTGGCCGGGTTGGCCTCGACCCGCACCTACCCGCTGCGCAGCAGCTTCCGGCCGACCTACAACATGACCGTCAACCTCGTCGACCGGCTGGGGCGGCCGGAGGCGGCGCAGGTGCTGCAGACGTCGTTCGCGCAGTTCCAGGCCGACGCCTCGATCGTCGGCCTGACCCGTCAGATCGCCGAGCACGACGAGGCGCTCGCCGGGTACGCCGAGGCGATGACCTGCCATCTGGGCGACTTCGCGCAGTACGCCGCGATGCGCGAGGAGATCTCGACGCTGGAGAAGGGCGCGGCCAAGGAACGCTCGGCGAACCGGGTGCGGGCGGTGGCGCGCAGCCTCGAGGACCTGAGCCCCGGTGATGTCGTCGCGCTCGTCGACGGCCGGCACACTGGCCGCGCGGTCGTCGTGGCCGTCGCGTCGGCGGGCCGCGGTTCGCGCGCCGGCGGGCGCGACGTCACGGTCGTCACGCAGGACGCCCGCCAGCGCCGGCTCGTCGCGGCGGATCTCGACGTGCCGGTCGAGCCGCTCGGCAGCGTGCGGCTGCCGAAGGGGTTCAACGTGCGGGTGGCCGCGCAGCGCCGCGACCTCGCCGCGACGATGCGGGCGCAGGTGCCCGAGAGTCTGCCGCCGCAGCGCCGGCGTGGCTCCCGGCTCGACGAGGGGTCGAAGGACGTGCAGCCGCGCATCGACGAGCTGCGGCGGGCGCTGCGCGCGCACCCGTGCCACGCCTGCCCCGACCGGGAGCACCACGCCCGGTGGGCCGAGCGCTACCACCGCCTGCGCCGGGAGACCGAGGGGCTGCGCCGTCGGGCAGCGGGCCGCACGAACTCGGTGGCCCGCACCTTCGAACGCATCTGCACGCTGCTCGACCGGCTCGGCTATCTCGCCGACGACGGCACGACGGTGACGGCCGACGGCCGGCGCCTGGCCCGGCTCTACAGCGAGCGCGACCTGCTCACCGCCCAGTGCCTGCGCCACGGGGTGTGGAAGCGGCTCGACCCGGCGGGGCTGGCCGCCGCCGTCTCCTGCCTGGTGTACGAGCCGCGCCGCGAGGAGGGTGGCCGGCAGCCGGCGATGCCCACCGGCGACGTCATCGCCGCCCACGACGAGATGGTGCGGCTGTGGAGCGAACTGGAGGATCTGGAGTCGGAGTACTCGGTGACCCCGACCGCCTTCCCCGACGCGGGCCTGGCGTGGCCGATGCACCGCTGGGCCGGCGGCCAGCGCCTGGAGACCGTGCTGCGCGACACCGACCTCGCCGCCGGTGACTTCGTGCGGCGCTGTAAGCAGCTCGTCGACCTGCTCGACCAGATCGCCGACGCCGCCCCGGAGCCGGCGCTGCGCACGACCGCCCGCCGCGCCGTCGACGCGGTGCTGCGCGGGGTCGTCGCCGCCGACCGGATCGACTGAGCGGCTCTCGGCGACACATCGGACGCCTCGGGGCCCTCGGAGGCCCATCACGACGTCTCAAGGCGTCTCAGGACGTCTCAGGGCGCCTGAGACGCCTCAGCGCACGATGATCGGCACCCGTCGGTAGCCGCCGACGGGGGAGACCTCGCGCTCGAGCTCCTCCCCGGGAGCCGACTCCACGCCGTCGGTGCCGGCGAGCAGGGCGTGCACGAGGGCGCGCAGCTGCACGGTGGCCAGCGGACGCCCGGGGCAGACGTGCTTGCCGATGCCGTAGACGAGGTTGGCCTCGCGGTGGCCCTGCGGGTCGAACGTGTCGGGCGGGCCGAACACCGACTCGTCGCGGTTGGCCGACGTCCAGTGCAGCTTGATGCGCGCGCCCTCGGGGATGTCGAAGCCCCCGATGTGGGCCGGGCACGTCGTGATCCGCCGGTTGGAGACGAACGGGTCGTCGATGCGCAGGATCTCGTCGACGATGGCGTCGATCTGCCCGTCGTCGGACTGCGCGAGCAGCGCGAGGTGGTCCGGGTTGCCCGCGAGGTGGGCCATGACGACGCCGACGCACAGCGCGATCGAGCCGAGGTCGCCGCCGGTCCAGTTGCGCAGGATCGAGACGACCTCCGGCTCGGTGAGCTCGCGGCCGTCGACGCGCGCGCCGATGAGGCGGGTCGTCAGGTCGTCGGGGGCGTCGGCGCCCGCGTCGCGGCGGGGCTGCACGACGGAGCGGATGATGTCGTCGAAGTCCTCGGCGACGTCGGCGGTCCAGGACCGGTCTCCGGACCGGGTGGCGGCGTGGTTCTCGGCCATCCACTCCAGGAGGCGGTCTTCGAGCTCGGCGGGCCAGCCGAGCCACCCGCACTGGGCGCGCACGGCGAACAGGGCGCCGATGTCGGCGACCGCGTCGACGGTCTCCCCGCGCGGCAGGCCCGCGACGATGTCGGCCGCGACCTGCTCGAACAGCGGCACGTACGGGGCGAGTTCGGCGTCGGTGAAGTAGCCGTCGAGTAGCTCGCGGAAGGCGGTGTGCTGTTCGCCGTCGAGCCCGTTGGGCACCTGCAGGTGCCGGGAGACGGCGCTGCTGAAGGTGTCGTGGTCGCTGGCGGCGGCCACGACCTCGGCGTGGCGCAGCAGCACCCACTCGCCGGCGATGTTGCGCACGACCGCGTGGTCGGCGCGCAGCTCGTCGGTGAAGGGGCGCACGTCGCGGCCGGCGGCCGACAGGTCGTCGGGCATGTGGTCGGTCATGCCACCAGTCCTACCGTGTCGCCGCCGTGCCCGGGCGTGGCGGGGCCGACGGATTCGAACCCCGGCCCTCGATCAGGAGCTCGCGTTCGAGGCCGCCGATTCGCGTCCTGGCGCGCGGGCCGGTCGCCGCCGCGGCGGGGCAGACGAGCCAGCCGATGGGCGGCGATAAGCCCCGATGGGCCGCGATGGGTCGCGTCGGCCCTCACTCGATCCCGAGCGCCCCGACGAGACGGGTGAAGGCGCCGCCGAGCCGGTAGTCGAGCGCCAGGCGCGACATCGCCGCCGGGTCGTGCACGGCCCGCGGGAGTTCGACGTCGATCTGAGGCAGGTCGATGTCGCGGACGACCCGCACGACGGTCGGCGCGGCGTCGAGGTAGGTGTCGGCCTCCAGGAGCCGGGTGCGCTGCGCGCCCTTGATGCCCGGGTCGCCGGCGGCCAGCGCCGCGCGCACCCCGGCGAGGTCCCCGTAGCGGCGCAGCAGGGTGGCGGCGCTCTTGGGGCCGATGCCGCGCACCCCGGGCAGCCCGTCGCTGGGGTCGCCGCGCAGCACCGCGAGATCGGCGTAGCCCGGGCCGTCGGGCACGTCGTACGTGGCCCGCAGGTAGGCCTCGTCGACGACGTCGGGCTCGCGCACGCCGCCGCGGGCGGTGTACAGCACCCGCACGCCCGCGGCGTCGTCGACGAGCTGGAAGAGGTCGCGGTCGCCGGTGACGACGTCGACGGGCCGGCCCGCGGCCGCCAGCCGGGTGGTCAGCGTGCCGATGACGTCGTCGGCCTCGAACCCGGCGGCCCCGACCCGCGGGATCCCCACGGCGGCCAGGGCGTCGGCGATGACCGGCACCTGCGGAGCGAGCTCGTCGGGGGTGTCCTC